>DAHVZT010000014.1 GCA_027323885.1 Acidobacteriaceae bacterium | reverse complement strand
TCAAGGAGGCCGCGGTAAGGCGGCTGGAGTTGGGGGCATCGGTGGCCGAAGTGGCCCGTGCCTGTGAAGTCAACGCGAATGTCCTGCATCGTTGGCGGCGGGAGTTGCGGGAGTTCGGGAGCAAAGCGTTTACCGGGCCGGGCCGGAACCGCGCCGATGAGAATCGCGTCATCGCCTTGGAACGGAAAGTGGGCCAGCAGGCGGTGGAGATCGATTTTTTGCGGGGATGCTTGCAACATGTCGAGGAGCAGCGGAGGCTGCAGGCATTGACTACCCGCGGCTCGTCTACCCGTACGTCGAAAAGCAAATGAGCCTGGCTATCCCCATTCCGCTTGGCGAGCTCTGCCGGCTGACCGAGGTCAGCCGTGCGGGCTTCTATCGCTGGAAGAGCGAAGCCCGGTCGGCAGACCCGGACATGGAGCTGCGCGATGAGATCCAGCGCATTGCCCTGGAGTTCAACTGTTACGGCAGCCGCCGCGTCAGCCGGGAATTGCACGAGCGGGGCTGGCGCGTGAACCGCAAGAAGGTGCAACGGCTGATGCGCGAGGACAATCTGCTCTGTCTGCGCAAGCGCCGGTTCGTGGTGACCACCGATTCCAATCATGCTCTGCCGGTATATCCGAACCTGGCGCGAGAGATGGTGCTGACGGGCATCGATCAGCTATGGCGTGCCGACATCACCTATGTCCGCTTGGAAGCAGAGTTCGTGTATCTGGCGGTGGTCCTGGATGCGTTCTCGCGCAAAGTCATCGGATGGGCGCTGGGCCGTTCGCTGGAGGCGACGCTGACGATCGAGGCCTTGCAGATGGCGCTGAGAACACGGAAACCCGTTCCCGGCCTGGTGCATCACTCCGACCGCGGCGTACAGTATGCATCGGGAGATTACACCGATCTGCTCAAAGCCAACGGCATCCAGATCAGCATGAGCCGGCGCGGCAACCCGTACGACAACGCCCAGTGCGAGTCGTTCATGAAGACGCTCAAGTACGAGGAAGTCTACCGCAACGAATATCGGGATCTGGCCGAGGCCCGCGCTCACATCGGCGCGTTCCTGGAAAGGGTCTACAACCAAAAACGCCTGCATTCGGCGCTGGGTTATCTGCCTCCGGCCAGGTTCGAGGCACAACTAGCGGCAAAAAATATGGAGGCGGCTGCGCCGCATCAGGTCGCATGAGTTTTCTGAGGCATCGGCGATCTTTCCGTCCGATTTGGAAAGAACAACCGGGAGCGAGTTCGGTGCCCACTCCCAGCTCTCATCGGCGCGGACGAGTCGCAGCCGGCTATTCCTCAGCGGGTCGGTCTCCACCGGAGCCCGCCTCTGCTTCACCGGTTGCGCTCAGAATGCTGTACAGTGGTCCTGCCGGTCGACGATCTTGCAGCGAACTTTGCAGCGAACGGCGAACAGTGTCTTATTCGCCTGTCTCAGCCGAGGGGTCCACCCCATAGACAGACGCGCGAGCATGGCTGCGCGGAGTTGGTAATCCTCAATGCTTGCGCCAGCGCTCAGAAATAGACCGTACAGGACATGATCTGCCTTGAGGAACTCATGAAAGGAGATTCCGAAGGCCTGTTCAAATCTGTGTCGAAGCCTCCGGGAGTCGTCCGACAAGCCTCCGAAGATCCCTCGAACTCGCGCGAAGTTCGCCTGCATCTTCGATTGCGATATGTTCCAGATGAGTTGTTGGTAGACGAAACGAAGTACGAAAGTGGCCGCTACCGATGGTTCGTCAGGATACGTTGTCGCCTCTTCCGTAGCCCTCCAAACTTCCTTGTAGGAGTTCAACATACTTGGAGCATCACCAGTCGCACCTCGCCGGGTATGGCCGCGCAAGTAAACCCATTTCGCGATTGCCCCAATTCAAAGGCGTTCAGCCATCGCGCTCCGCGAATGTTGAAATTTGCCTTTGCTAGGGCGTGTTAACACTACTGCAATGCAATTCGTGTAGTTTGTTGGGATGGAGATCAGCGAAGAGCAGTACGCAAGGATCGAGGAAAGTCTGCCGGTACAGCGGGGCAATGTAAGCCTGTCGAACCTGCAATTGCTGAATGCTCTGCTGTATGTGGCCGAGCATGGATGCAAGTGGCGCGGACTGCCGAAGCGTTTTGGCAACTGGCACACCATCTACACCCGGATGAACCGCTGGTCGAAGAGCGGGGTGCTCGACCGCATCTTTGAGAAGCTTCAACGGGAGCAGATCGATTGATCGGGTAGGAGGCAGGGTCCCCCTGCCGTCCTCCCAGACCACCGGACGTGCCGTTCGGCATCCGGCGGTTCATGAAGCAGACAGGAAGCGCTGCTGTGTATCCAGCAACGAAACCAGCCCCATGCGGTCGAAGCAGTACTTCGGATAGGCCAGGTTCATGTGAGGGGCACCGCCGTTCCACCACGGACCATGCCCATTGGTGGCCGATTGCCATGCCCGCACTTCACTCAGCCCCGCCTTCATCAGGTTCTTTGCCCGTGTGTAAGCGCGCTTCCACCGCCGCCACAGCAGAGCCCGTAGCTTGCGCCTGATCCAGCCGTCGAGGTCTTCCAGCATACCTTTGACTTCAGTGAGCCGGAAGTAAGCAACCCAGCCCCGTAAAATGGGATTGAGCCGCTCGATTGCCTGTTTCAGGCTTCCGCCACGCGCCTCCCGCAGCGTCTTGCGGATTTTCTCCGC
>DAHVZT010000148.1 GCA_027323885.1 Acidobacteriaceae bacterium | reverse complement strand
TGCGAAGGCGAATGACTCCTGCAATGGTGAGGATGTAGAAGATCAGCGCGGCGGAAATTACATAATCCAACAAATCGCTGTAGAGATTGCCGTACTGGCCAGTCAGAGGATTGAATGTTCGCGGCAGAACCAGGACCACCGTCCATACGCCCTGAATTACCAGCCCCCAGGCCGGAACGCGCGCGCGGTTCAGCCTCCCTGCCTGAGAAAAGAAGAGCCCATCATGCGCCATCGCATAGTAGACTCGCGCGCCTGCCAGCGTCATTGCATTGACGGTGCCAAATGTCGAAATCATGATAGCGACAGCCATCAGCGCTGCGCCCGCATGCGGAAAGATGCTCCGCAGGGCGGCCGTGGCAACCCGGTCGGACGGGGCGTGCTGCATTGCCGTGAGTGGAAGCGTCAGCAAATACGCAACATTCGCAAGCAGATAGAGCGCGATTACGGATGCGGTTCCGATACCCAGTGCAAGCGGAAGATTGCGCGAGGGCTGACGCACCTCAGCAGCGACAAATGTGATGTCATGCCAGGAATCCGCGGAGAACAGCGATCCAGTCTGCGCGATGCAGATTGCCAGAAAGAGGCCCAGACCTGTCGATGCATCCAGGCCGGCCGCAAAAGGGACGGGATGACGCACAACCCAGAAATGATGGAAATTTTCCGCCAGCGCGGCATGATGGATCCCGATCGTACATCCGAGCAGGACGAGCGCGATCAGAGCTCCAATCTTGGCCACCGTGAACACATTCTGCAGCACGCGCCCGTAGTTCAGGCCACGCGTGTTTGCAAACGTAAGCACAACGATGATCGCAATCGCCAACAGTTGCGTCGTGGACAGTGAGACCGAGTAGCGCCCCACGATGCGCACCGGCGCCAGCAGATAATGATTGTCCGCGATGGCAGGGAACAGCACGCCTGCAAAGCGTGCGAATGCGATCGCCACTGCCGCAATGGTTCCCGTCTGGATCACCGTCCAAAGAGTCCAACCGTATAGAAACCCTATGAGAGGGGAGAATGCCTCCCGCAGGTAGACGTACATGCCGCCGGCTTCCGGCATCATGGCTGCGAGTTCCCCATAGGCCAGTCCAGCCGTTACTGTCAGCACGCCCGTGACGACCCAGGCGACAAGAAGCCAGCCGGGACTGGCGATCAGCCGGGACATCTCCGCCGGAACAATGAAGATTCCCGAGCCAATCATGATGCCCACGACAATCATGGTGGAATCGAACAGCCCCAGGCCCTTTTTGAATTCTTTGGGCTCCGGAACTGCGCACGGTGACGATGGGTTCGATTCCATGTTGGCTTATGAACGGTTCTCCCCATGTGCCTCGAAGACGAGAGTCGCCTGCGGGTGAGCCGCGTTCCGCATGAGTATTCGCCAATATAGCATCCGCGGAATTGTTTCCATCCGGTTTCCATATACTGGACGAAAGAAAGGCGGCCATTCGACCGAACGAATGGCTCAGATTCCAGGCTTGTTCAACTAGCTGAATTCAGGAGAATTCCGGCGCGGGCTCCATCTTCTCCAGACCGATGAAACAGCCAATCACCATATCGAAGGAAGATTACCTCAAGGCCGTTCTGGAGGCCGAGTCGGAGGGCCATACTGTCATTTCTTCCACCCTGGCTCACTGGCTCTCTGTCTCACCACCGGCCGTAACCATGGCGCTCAGGCGGCTTAAACGCGACGGGTATGTCGATGTGAAAGCCGACGGCATTGTAAAACTTACGGCCCGTGGAAAGGAAACCGCGTATCGCACGGCGCTGCGGCATTATCTGATCGAGCGAATGCTGTCGGAAATGTTCGGCATGGATTGGTTCCGTGTACATGACGAAGCGGAGCGGCTCGAACATGCGGTTTCGCCGGCGTTCGAAGCCATGCTGCTGCAGAAGCTTGGAGACACGGGGACTTGCCCGCACGGGAACGCCGTCCTGCCGGAAACGACGGCACAACTGAAGAATCGCGGCTTGCTGACGCTGTTTGAGGCGGCCGAACATCGGGACTACTCCGTTGCCAGCCTTTATGAACGGGATCCCAAGCTGCTGATGTTCCTCCATGAACTGGGCATCGATCCCTCCTCGCGGGTCCGCGTAGTGACAAGAAATTATGACCAGACCGTCACCGTGAAAACCAGGAATGGCAAGACGACCCTCGGCCGGCCAGCGGCTGAAAGGGTGTGGGTAAGACAACTCGCTGAACCCGCGGACGATGTGCGGCGACGCCGCAAAAAGCGATCCGGCAAGGCAGCATCCTAGTTAACTACAATTAATGCCCTATGGCATACTACGGTAGAGAGGTGTCCCCCGCCGCATGCACAGAGGTTTGCCCATTCAGGAGCAGGAGGAGTCCGCAGTCCGGCCCTCGCTGCCGGATGTGTTCTCCAGTGTGCGCGTGTCTACATCTCCGCAGTTATGGCGGCGTGCGCTCGGCTTTATTGGGCCCGGCTTTCTCATCTCCGTGGGATACATGGATCCCGGCAACTGGGCCACCGATCTGGCGGCAGGTTCGCGTTACGGGTACACCCTGTTGTTCGCCGTCATGGCGTCCAATCTGCTGGCGATTCTGCTGCAGGCGCTTTCGGTCAAGCTTGGTGTCGCCACCGAACGCGACCTGGCGCAGGCCTGTCGTGACCATTACAGCAAGCCCGTCGCGATTGGGCTGTGGGCCGTAGCGGAAATTGCGATTGCGGCCTGTGACCTGGCGGAGGTCATTGGCTCAGCCATCGCTCTGCAACTGCTTTTCGGCATTCCTTTGCTGCTGGGCGTCCTCATTACCAGCGTGGACGTTCTGCTGATTCTCTTCCTGCAGCATCGCGGCTTCCGCTACCTGGAAGGCGTGGTCATCGTGCTGATCGCCACCATCAGTGTGCTGTTTGGGATCGAGATCGCTTTCGCTCATCCGGCCTGGGGGCTGATCGCCACCCGCCTGCTTGTGCCTTCGCAGCAAATCATCGCGAATAAGGACATGCTCTACATCGCGATCAGTATTCTGGGCGCGACCGTAATGCCGCACAACCTGTATCTGCACTCCTCGATCGTGCAGACGCGCAATTATCCGCGCACCTCCGCCGGCAAGCGGGAAGCAATCTGGCTGGCCAGTCTGGATTCGGCCGCGGCCCTGTTCATGGCTCTTTTTGTGAACGCAGCCATCCTGGTGGTGGCGGCTGCGGTCTTCCATAGCACCGGTCATCGGCAGGTGGCGGAAATCGGGGACGCCTACAAGCTGCTCACACCTTTGCTCGGCGTAACGGGCGCAAGCACAATGTTCGCCATCGCGCTGCTGGCGTCCGGCCAGAACTCCACGCTGACAGGAACACTGGCTGGCCAGGTGGTGATGGAAGGTTTTCTGCAGCTTCGCCTTCCCGCCTGGCAAAGACGCCTGATGACCCGCCTCCTGGCGATTGTTCCCACTCTGATCGTTACCGCTCTCTGGGGAGCTTCCGGCACATCGCAGCTGTTGATTCTGAGCCAGGTCATCCTGAGTATGCAGCTCAGCTTTGCTGTTTTCCCTCTGATTGCCTTCACCAGCGATGCAAGCAAAATGGGGGAATTCGTCAACCGGGCGTGGCTGCGCATAGCCGGATGGTCCGCCGCCATCCTGATAGCTGCTCTCAATGGATGGCTCCTTGTCCAGATGTTCCGTGGCCGTTGACGACGGGTTCCCTCAGGCTCTAAAAAGATTGGGCCAAAATTTGGGTCTGAAGATTGGGTCTAAAGGGGGACCGGCCAACCACCCGGGTAGAGCAAGGCATCCATGCCAGCACGAGCGCCGATATTCGGGCGCGGTAAGAAGGCGAGGTCCATGAACCAGGAAAAAGACAAAGTTGAGAACCGCCGCGATCTGCACCACGTCGGAGCGACACCCTCCGGCTACGACGGAAAGAACCCTGCTACGGCAGGCCCGGGGAAAACCTCGGTTTCCACCCCGACACCGGAGAACAAAAGCGGAGAAATCAATCCCTCCGCTCCAAACGACGGCAACACGGCACAAAAGCAATAAGCAGGTGCAAAGCGAAATTAGTTTACCCTTTGGCATCCAATGTTTTATTCTCAGTATCTCTTTACACGGATGTTTCAGGGCAGGCCGCAGAGTATCTCTGGGACCATCAATCAGGCTTTTCGATGATGCGCGGATAAGCCGATTGTGTCATGAGAATAGGAGAAAACAAGTATGACAATCGTATTGATTATTCTTGTTCTGCTGCTGATCGGGGTGATTCCGGCCTGGCCATACAGTCGCGATTGGGGAGTTTATCCCAGCGGCGGCGTAGGGCTGATTCTTCTTATCGTCATTATTCTTATTCTGCTGCGCGTCATCTGAGCGCATACAACGCCACATAGAAAACGCCGGACCATCGTCCAAAGAGCGGCCTGCAAGCGGGACCGCCCTGCGGACGAGTGTCAGCTTCCCGTAGAGTCGACCTCGACCTTGAACTTGCGCAAGATCGTTGGGTGCAGACCTTGCCGCTTCTTCTCCATCGATTTCCAGGGGTCGTTCCGCAACCGCTCTTTCCAGTCCGCGAAATCCGCCACCAGAAGCCGCGGCGCGGCCGATCCCTCAAGTTCGCTCCAGTCCAGCGGAAGCGCGACGGGAGCGCCATGGCGCGCTCGCGGGGAGTAAGCTGCCACGGAAGTTGCGCCGCGATCATTGCGCAGGTAATCCACAAAGATCTTGCCCTTGCGCGCTGCCTTGGTCATTTTGATCAGGTAGCGGCTCCGGTTGTCCGCTTCCATCTGCGCGGCGAACTCATGGCAAAATTGCTTGACGACCGGCCAGTCGTACTCCGGGGCGATGGGAGCGACGATATGCAGCCCCTTGCCGCCGGTGGTCTTGAGAAAGCTTTCCAGCTTACACAGGCGCAGCCGTTCGCGCACCTCAGCCGCACTTTCCGCCAGCGTCCGCCAGCCGATCGCTTCATCGGGATCGAGATCGAAAATGATCCGGTCCGGCTTTTCAACATCATTGTTGCGCGAGCCCCACGGGTGAATTTCCAACACCCCCATTTGCGCCAGCCCTGCCAGACCCAGCGGCGAGGATAAGGTGATGTAGTTTTCCACGATGCCGCTTCTGCGTCCGCGAATTTTGATTCCCTCGATGCCCTGGGGCAGATTGCTGGTCACGTGCTTCTGGAAGAAGCAGGGCTTGGTACTTCCCTCCGGACAGCGAACGATACTCAGCGGCCGGTCCGCGATGTGAGGCAGGATGTGGTCCTGGATCGCCCAGAAGTACTCCGCAAGCTGGCGCTTGGTGAGGCGCGATTCCTCATCAATCTGCTTGTCGGGGTGTGTCAAAGGGATGGGAAACGGATCGCCCTCGGAATCGGCCTTGGCACTGCGTTTTCCCATGCTCGCCTGCCTGGCGGAACGTGCATTCACTTTCTTGCTCTCCCTGGTTGCATTGGTTGCCGCTCTGCTTGTTGGCCGGTCGCTGGGCCTTTCATTTAATTCGACAGGGACTTCCCGCCTCACTTCGCGGGCCGGCTTGTCCTCACGCAATCCTTTGAACGATGCCTGCCGCACAAGATTGTCCGCGGTCCAGGTGGCGAAGGCCACTTCCCCTACATACCTCGGCTCTACCCAGATCGCGTCACGCGCTCCGTCCGCCGGTACGTCCGCAAACGGGGATTGCTTCTGCTGAATCTTATCCAGCATCGCGCGCATTTCTTTGCGCATCTTCTCCGTAAATCCGGTGCCGGTCCGGCCCGCGTAGATAAGCTTGTTCCCCTGGTAATAGCCCAACAGCAAGGCCCCGATGCCGACACCGCTTTTGGACGGGGGCGTAAATCCGCCGATCACAAACTCCTGCTGCCGAACGCATTTGATCTTCAGCCAGTTTCCGTTCCTTCCTGCGAAATATGGCGAGGAGAGCTTTTTCGAAACGATTCCTTCCGCTCCGAGTTCACAGGCTTTCTCGAAGATTTCGCGGCCGCTTTCGTGTAGATGTTCACTGAAGCGAACGGCACTGTCGTGGTCGCGATCCGCCTGCACAGCCTGGAGCACCTGCTGCAGAATCCGCTTCCTGTTCTCCAGCGGCAGGTCCCGCAGATCGCGTCCGTTCAGGTAGAGCAGGTCGAACACAAAGATGGTGAGTGTCTGCTGCTTCTCTCCCTGAAATGCGGCTTGCAACTTCGCGAAACTGGTCGCGCCCTTTTCATCCAGAACGACAACCTCGCCATCCAGCAGCGCGGTCTCCACCGGGAGTTCCGCCAGGGCTCGCTCAAGGGCCGGCATTCGATGGGTCCAGTCCAGACCGCTGCGGGTCAGCAGTTGGACCCTTCGTTGCTTGGTGGAACCATCGATGCGGCCTTGCATCCGGTAGCCGTCGAGCTTCAGCTCATGGATCCACTCCGGACCCTCTGGAGCTTCCCGGACCTGCAGCGCCAGTTGCGGAGGCACAAACTCGGGCAGCGATTTGCGCGGCGCGGACCGGAGGACCGCTTCAAGCTCTGGACCCAGCGAGAGCGTCTTGGGAGGTGGCGGCGAAGCGCGCCGCTCTTCCTTTTTGGCCGCCGTTTGCGGCTCTTGCCGGGTGCTGCCCAGCGTTCCCCACACATGGTCCTGATGGTTGGCGATTTCCTCCAGCGTGCGCCCTGTCACCACGCTGTCGGGTTCCTCCACGGTGACGCACGGATCGGTCGCGCTTCGCTCCTTTCCGTCGTGTTCCTTGATAAGCAGCCAGTTCGGCTTTTTTTCGTCCGCTGCCTTGCCGCCCATCCGGATCAGGGCCCAGTCCCCCTGCAGCTTGGTGCCGTGGAGGGTAAATTTCAAATTCCCCTTCGCGAGACCTTCGTCGGCATCGCCGTGTGGCTCCCACGTTCCCTGGTCCCAAACCATCACGGTGCCCCCGCCATATTGTCCTTTGGGAATAATCCCTTCAAAACCTCCGTATTCAATCGGGTGATCTTCTACCTGCACCGCCAGCCGCTTGTCTCCGGGGTAGTAGCTCGGCCCCTTGGTGACCGCCCAGCTTTTCAATACGCCGCGCCAGCCCAGTCGAAAATCGTAATGCAGACGAGTTGCGGCATGTTTCTGCACCACGAACGGAAGACCTTCGTCCTGGGAAACTCCCTTGCTCGTTGCGGATTTTTTCGTGGATGGTTTCTCCGCGCCACCGGCGGGTTCCGCGGTGATGTCAAAATTGCGCATGGAGCGATACCGCGCCAGTTGTTCTTCGACCTTGCCGGAGCTGACAGCCGCTTTATTTGCCGTGCGCTTTGCAGCAGACATGTCGATTACGCGCTCCGCTTACGGTGCGCAGCGGGCTTTACCAGCTTCATGCCGTCGTCTGCTTTCTGTTTTTCCCTGGCTCCCGAGACCGTCTTCTTGGCGGACGATGGCTTGCCGTGCTGCTCTTGTTTGGCGGCCTGTCCAACGCTTTTGCGTAGAGCGTCCATCAGGTTGATCACTTTAGCGCGCTTGGGCTCTGCTTCTTCCTGCGGCACCGGTTGATGCTCAATCTTCGCGTCGATGAGTTCGCGCAAGGCGACTTCGTAATCGTCGACAAATTTCGAAGGAACGAAAGGCGCGGTGCTGCGCTGGATGAGCTCTTTCGCCAGACTAAGCTGGTCTTTGTCGATCACTTCCTCCTTGATATCGGAGAAATAGACGGAGGGATCGCGCAATTCCTTTGCATATCGCATGCTGTACGCCATCAGCCCGCGCGCGTTCGGATCGAGCGGCGGCATCACCGCGATGAGATGCTCCCGGCCTGCGAATGCAGCCTCGCCAAGCCCGGCTCGTCCTGTTTCTCGCAGTGCCTTCTGAATCACCGCAAAAGCCTGCGCCTGGGATCCCTTTTCCGGAACTACGAAGTAGGGCTTTTCAAAGAATGCGGGATCGATCTCGCGGACATCCACAAACTGAACAATCTCCAGCGTCTTCTTGCTCGGTATGCGCAGATGCGCGATCTCTTCCGGCTCGATCGTCACATACTCTCCTTTGCGGAACTCGTACCCTTTCACAATGTCGGCACGATCCACCGCTCCCTCATCCGACGAAACGTTCTTGTGCCGAATTCTGGCGCCAGTCTTTCGATCGATCTGATGGAACGCGATGTCGCTTGTCGTTTCTGTGGCGGAAAAGAACGAAACCGCGAAAGAAACCAAAGAAATCTGAATATGTCCGGACCAGTAGGGACGCGCCACAAATTCCTCCTGTCGCAACCAGTGAACCAAGCAATGAGATTCCGCTTGATGGAGAAGGGCTGCCAACCGGGTGGTTTTCTCCTGATCGCATGGGTATGCACAGGAGCACTGCCCAGAGCGCCCGAAAAAAGGGACAACACGCATCTCATGCAGAGAAGCTTTTCTGAACATGGAGCGAACGTGATTGCCGAAACCAAAATTACGACCAACATACCGGCGCGCATGGACCGCCTGCCCTGGGCGGCGTGGCATTGGCTCATCGTCTGCGGCCTGGGCATTACATGGATCCTGGACGGTCTGGAAGTTACTCTGGCCGGCGCAATCGGAGGCGTGCTGAAAGAGAGCTTCCACATCAACGATGCGCAAGTGGGCGCGACAGCGACGGCATACCTCATTGGGGCAGTTGTCGGCGCACTCGGGTTCGGCTATGCGACCGACCGGATGGGCCGCAAAAAGCTTTTTACCATTACCCTCGGCGTTTACCTGATCGCGACCCTAATGACCGCCTGCAGTTGGAACTTCTCCAGCTACCTGATCTTTCGCATGATTACCGGCATGGGCATCGGTGGCGAGTACGCTGCGATCAACTCCGCCATTGACGAACTGATTCCAGCCAGAGTGCGCGGCAGGACCGACCTGATCATCATGGCGATGTACTGGGGCGGAGCGGCGCTCGGGTCCGGCGCCACAATTCTTCTGCTGAACGGCCGGGCGTTTGCGCCGACGGTAGGCTGGCGATTTGCGTTTCTGATCGGAGCGCTTCTAGGCTCAGTGATCATCTTTGTGCGGCACTACATTCCGGAAAGTCCGCGCTGGTTGATGACCCACGGCAGACACGAAGAAGCCGAACGGGTGGTCTCAGGGATTGAGGCGAAAATTGTAGAGGAAACCGGCAAGCCACTGCCGGAACCGGAGTATTGCCCGCTGCAGATCCGGGTGCGCAGCCATACCCCATGGGGTGAGATCTGGGACGCGATGTTTCGCCAGAACGCAAAGCGTTCGGTACTTGGGCTCAGCTTGATGGTGGCCCAGGCATTCTTTTACAACGCAATCTTTTTTACCTATGCCCTGCTCCTGATTCGTTTCTATGACATCCCTCCGGGGCGTGTGGGCCTTTATCTGCTGCCGTTCTCTCTGGGCAATATCCTGGGGCCGATCCTGCTAGGACACTTTTTCGACTCCATAGGAAGAGTGCCCATGATCGTTCTGACCTATTCGCTCTCAGGCATTCTGCTGACCATTGTGGGCTGGATGTTCGTACGCGGTATGTTGACGGCGACAACCCAATCCATCGCCTGGACGATCATTTTCTTCATCGCCTCGTGCGCCGCAAGCTCGGCTTACCTCACGGTGAGCGAAATCTTTCCGCTGGAAATTCGTGGAATGGCCATTTCCCTGTTTTATGCCGT
>DAHVZT010000144.1 GCA_027323885.1 Acidobacteriaceae bacterium | reverse complement strand
CCTCCAGGTCACAGCTTTCGTGCCAAAGGAATGTGACCGGCTGCCTGGCAACTTCGGAAATGACATGGTAGGTATCGTGGTCGCAGTTGGAGCCGGGGAAGACGAGAACGCCGAATTTCATTTGCATGTAGTTTATCAGCGCGTGTTCCACATCCGTCGGGAAGTCCATCCAACAGAAGAGCGGCACTTTGCCATGAGAGACCCATACGAAATTGCGTCGAACCCCGGGAAAACAACTCCGACCCAAAATCCAGCCGCGAAAGCCGGGAGGGCCCTGGCAAACTGGTGGCGTGCGGTAGTCCTCGACGCGCTGATGGTCGGCTTTCTGTGGTGGGTCGGGCTTACACTGCTCCATGTGCCGCTGCCACTCCTGTGGGCATTCCTCGCTGGCATGGGGCAACTTATTCCCCATGTCGGCGGTGTGCTGGCGCTGATCGGTCCCACGCTCAGCTTGCTTTTTGCGGGACGAAGCTGGGAACAGTTCGGGCTGCTGCTATGTCTGTATGCGGCAATTGTTTTGATCGACCAACTTCTGCTGCAGCCCTGGCTGATGAAGCGAACTGCTAAAGTGCCGATCTGGGCTTCCATTCTTGGCCCTATCGTGCTCGGAATTATCATCCCGTTCTGGGGTGTCTTGCTCGCTCCTCCTCTACTTGCGGTTGTGTTCGCCTTTCGCAAGCCAAAGGTCAGGAAACCGGCTTCATCCCCATGGTAAAATCGGTGTTTGCGTGGGCAATTCAGAGCGCCATGCGACCCGATCTTCTGGATCACTGAATTCCAAGCCATACCCGAGGGTTTCCATGTCCGGCCATTCCAAGTGGGCGACGATCAAGCATAAAAAAGGCGCTACCGACGCCAAGCGCGGCAAGACTTTCACGCGTCTCATCAAGGAAATCACCATGGCGGCGAAATCCGGAGGCGGGGATCCGGACAGCAATCCCCGGCTTCGTGGAGCCATTGCCGCCGCCAAAGCGGAGAACATGCCCGCCGACAACATCAAGCGGGCAATCCAGCGCGGTACCGGTGAACTGGAAGGCGCGGCATATGAGGAGATCACCTTTGAAGGCTACGGGCCCGGTGGCGTTGCCGTCATTGTGGAAGCGACCACAGACAACCGCAATCGGACGGTGAGTGAAATTCGGCACGGTTTTTCTAAAAACGGCGGCAATCTTGGCGAGTCTAACTCCGTGTCATGGATGTTCTCCAAAAAAGGCATTATCTCTGTCGCAAAATCCGCTGCCGATGAAGAAAAATTGATGAACGTTGTGCTGGAAGCCGGTGGCGACGACATCCGCGATGAAGGCGATTCCTGGGAAATCATCACGGATCCCGCAGCGTTTGACCGGGTGGTTGCGGCCCTGAAAGATGCGAAGATTGAGACGCAGATGGCGGAAGTGACCCTGCTGGCCTCGACCTATACCAAGCTCGAAGGCGCGCCCGCGGCGCAGATGATTCGGCTGCTGGAAGCCTTGGAAGATCAGGATGACGTGCAGAACGTCTATTCGAATTTCGACATGGACGCCAAGCATCTGGAAGAAGTTGCTGGCTGAACCGTACGCGCAAGTTAACAATCGGCGCAATTGCGCGGAGAATTCTTGAAGAAGCAACAAATCTTTCTTGCTTTAGTTTTGTGTGGCTGGGCTGGTCTTGGTGTCTGCCAAACGACTGATTCCTTACATTCAGCGCCCGCAACGGCCACAAACGACCCGGTCCATGCCGTCATGCAGCACGATCCATGGGACCGCGGTGTCTTCATTGATGGGGGTTTTGGTACCTCTGGCGAAGAGAGCGACCGTTTTCTCAACGCCGGATTCCGGCTCGGGAAAGTTCTGACGGATCCTGCCGGGCGCGGTATTCTGCGCGGGCAATTCGAATACGCCATCCAGATCATTCCCTATTGGCAATCGTTCACCCCTGAGACGACCTATACGCTGGACACGGGCCGGGCGCAGGCGCGCCTGGTCGGTACCGGAGGCACCTATACCGGCCTGAGCCTGACGCCAATTTTGCTGCGTTGGAACCTGGTGCACTGGAAGCGCGTCATGCCCTGGATGCAGGGCGGCGGCGGTCTCATCTGGACGAACCACAAATTTCCCCCCAATGGCGCACGCGGCACAAGCGTGTGGAACTTTGAACCACAGTTTGGCGTCGGCATTCACTATTTCGTCAAACCGAAACAATCCATTACCTTTGGCGCGAACGCCGTTCATATTTCGAATGCCAGCCTGGGCGACGCCAATCCAGGTATCAATGCCACGGTACAGCTGCAGATCGGGTATACATGGTGGAAGTAACGAGCGCATTGGCATGAACGTGAAAGACTCGATTCTGGAATGTGTTCCCAATTTCTCAGAGGGGACCGATTCTGAGATCGTCCGGAAAATTGTTCGCGCCATGCGGAGCGACAACGTGTCTCTGCTGGACTACTCGCTGGATGCGGACCACAATCGCTCGGTCGTAACCATTGCCGGGCCGCCCGAAGCAGTCCTGGAAAGTACGCTGCGCGGGGTAGGCATGGCCGTTGAGTGCATCGATCTGACAAGCCAAAAAGGCGTTCATCCCCGGATTGGAGCGGCGGACGTAATCCCACTGGTTCCCATCCGCGGAATCTCTCTGCCGGAATGTGCGGCACTCGCTCATCAGCTTGGGCAGGAGATTTGGAAGCGCCATCACGTGCCGGTTTACTTTTATGAGGCAGCCGCGCTAAGGCCTGATCGCCGGCTGCTGGAAGACGTTCGCAACGGCCAGTTTGAAGGCCTGCGCAAAAAGGTTCAGCAGGACGCCGCGCGTCGCCCCGACGTGGGTGGGCCCTCCCTGCATCCGACCGCCGGTGCGAGCGCGGTTGGGGCGCGGCAACTTTTAATCGCGTGTAACGTCTACCTTAGCACCGGCAATGTGGGGGTTGCGCGGAGTATTGCGCGGGAAATCCGGGCTTCCAATGGAGGACTCGCCGGATTGAAGGCCATGGGTGTCCTGGTGCGCGGACGGGCCCAGGTTTCCATGAATATTACCGACTTCCATTCCACGCCGATTCACACCGTGTATGCCACCATAAAGGCCGCCGCCTGCAGATTTGGCGCGCAGATTGAAGAAGTGGAACTGATCGGCCTGGTTCCCGAGGCGGCAATCGAGCCTGGAAGCGAGTGGCTGCAGCTGGCAACCCATTTTTCGCCTGACCGGACCTTGGAGAGTAGACTGGAAACACCATTAGCCTGGCCATAAATCCATTTTGAAGCTGATGGAGTGGATTGCCGGGCTTGTTGGCGACCGATCTGAATTGCACCGCGCAGGCGGATCAATTCAGGTGCAGCAGTTGGATTGAAGGAGAACGAATGAAACGCTGGACCACAATCGCAAGTACCACATTGGGCGCGCTGGCGCTCGCTTTTTCTGCCTTGTCCGCGTCCGCATCCCCCCTGGCGACCGAAGCGCAGGCGGCTGTTCCCAAAGATTTGCAGCAGCTTATCGTGGTGGATTACCAGGCCATGCAAAATTCCAACATCGCGACCAAGCTGCAGGCCAAGGTCATGCCGCCCGAGTTGAAGCGTCTTCAGGAGGCGCTCCAGCACTCAGGAATGGATGTCAACCGCAGCGTGACGCAGCTCGCTTTCGCCTCCTACCGGGTTCCCGGTCAGGAGTCGTCCCGCATCGTTGGCATTGCAACCGGCCAGTTCCCGGTGCAGGATATCCTTGCAAGGTTCAAAAAGCAGCACGTGAAGGGAACTGTCGTCCGCAACGAGACGATTTATCCCATGGGAAGCACCGGAATGAGCGTCGTCTTCCTGGATCAGACCACGATGGTATTCGGCGCATTGCCCTCGATCAAGGACTCTCTGGATGCTCGCGACGGGATCAGTCCAAGTTTTCTGACGAACAACCAGATGCAGAACCTTATTCCCGCCACGCAGGATTACGCGGTGTGGAGCATTCTCGACCAGAAAGGCACGCAGCTCATGATGAAGTCTGTGCTCGGGCAGGCTTCCCAGGTGGCGGACTTCGGCACCGTGAAAAACAGCCTGCTTGGCTCGCGCTACACCATGGATTTCGATCAAGGCGTCAAGTTCAATCTGGATGTGATCACGCCGGATGCTGTGACTGCGGCGACCATGTCCTCCCTGATGAGCGCTGCGGCACTGTTTGAGAAGATGAATGCTACTCCGGCGGAGTCCCAGGCGATCAATGCCACCAACATTACGTCCAGCGGCCCTACTCTGCAGGTCCGTTTCGCCAGTTCCGACGATCAGTTCGCAACCTTGCTGAACTCGCAGCTTTTCCAGTCCGTCATCCACTAGGCAGAATTTTCGCCAAAACATCAACAGGGGCGGCTTTGGCCGTCCCTGTTGCTTGCTCTTCAGGGCAGGCCGAATCTATGCCAGGCCTTGAAGCCGGCGGAACAATCGAGCCGTTTCTTCCAGAGGAACCGCTTCCGCGCGGACGGACGCATGCAGCCCGATCTCCTCGATCGCAGCTTGTACGGTGGCGGGTGGAAACGCACGTTTGAGATTGTTTGCCAGGGTTTTTCGTTTCTGTCCAAAACAGAGTTGCAAAAAGCGCATGAATGCAATCCGCTCGACGTGCAGCTCTTCAAATCTGGGTTGCATCTCCAGCCTTACCACCGCGGAATTTACGTTGGGGGGAGGGGAAAATGCCTCGGGCGGCAGTACGAACAATTTCTCAATTCGAGCATGCATCTGTGCGGTCGCTGAGAGCACGCCATAGGCGCTGCTTCCGGATTGCGCCGCAAGACGATCCGCAACCTCTTCCTGCACCATGACGATTGTGCGCCGGATGGCAGACGCGTGCGCAAACAGATGCAGCAGAATGTCAGAAGTAATGTAGTACGGCAAATTGCCGACGACGACCAGAGGCCCGGTCTGGGACAGGGTGGTCATCTCCATCTCCAGGATGTCGCCAGCGCGGATTTCGACATGTCCGGCGTGCTTCCATGCTTCTTCCAGCCGGTGCGCAAGCACCCGATCCAGTTCGACGGCAACCAGGCGGCGCGCGCGAGGGACCAGCATATCTGTGAGAGCGCCGCGACCGGGCCCGATCTCCAGAACCGTGCTGGCGGAAAGCGGTCCCAAGGCGTCTACGATGGCCTGGCGCGCGGCGGTATCGACGAGGAAATTTTGGCCGAGCTTTGGTTTGTTCAGAGCCATCAGGGAACAGATCGGAACGTTTGCCGCAGGATTGGGCTGCGATTAGAATAGCGCTTCGTGGTGTACGCCGTGGCCGGGGTGCTCTGCTTTCGCGAAGCCAGCGGGAATCCGTGAACCAATACGCACATGGGAAGAGTTCAGGAGAACATAAATTGCGAGTAGGACTGATGACACGCGAGTACCCTCCCTATGTCTACGGTGGGGCAGGCGTTCACGTCGAGTATTTGAGCCGTGAGCTGGCGAAAAAGATCGACGTCGAGGTCCATTGTTGGGGTGATCAGAAGCTGGATGAGGGTAAGCTGCATGTGCGCGGTGCCGAACCGTGGGCATTGCTCACCGAAGGACCCCCGGAAAAATTTCAGGCTGCGTTGCAGGCAATGAGCCTGAATCTGGCGCAGGTGAAGGCTTTGGCCGGTATCGATGTGGTTCACACGCATACCTGGTATGTGTCCATGGCCGGGTTTCTGGCGAAAAAGCTTTTCAATACGCCGTTCGTCCTGACCACGCACAGCCTGGAGCCCCTGCGAGCGTGGAAGGCGGAACAACTCGGCAGCGGCTACGCGATGAGTTCCTGGATGGAACGAACGGCCATACTGGACGCGGACGCGATCATTGCCGTTTCCAACGGAACAAAAGCGGACATTCTGCGTGCGTATCCTGACGTTGCGCCGGAGAAAATTCACGTCATCTACAACGGCATCGATCTGGTGGAGTACGACAAAACAGCGGACACAGCAGCATTGAAAAAATACGGCGTCGATCCCAGGGTTCCGTACGTGCTGTTCGTCGGACGCATCACGCGGCAGAAGGGCGTGACGCACCTCGTTGAGGCGATCCGGTACTTGCCGCCGGACACACAGGTCGTGCTCTGCGCAGGCGCCCCCGACACGCCTGATATTGCCGCCGAAATGCGCCAGAAAGTCGAGCAAGCACGCCGCATCAATCCACACGTGGTGTGGATTGAAAAAATGGTGACCAAGGCGGAAGCGATCCAGCTTTACAGTCATGCGCGCGTTTTCTGTTGCCCCTCAGTCTATGAGCCATTCGGCATCATCAATCTGGAGGCGATGGCGTGCCGCGCTCCTGTGGTCGCCAGCGCCACGGGAGGCATACTCGAGGTTGTCGTCGATAAAGAGACTGGCTATCTGGTGCCCTTTGAGCCCGACGCTTCGACCGGCTTCCCGGTAAAGCCCGAGCAATTTGCACATGACCTGGCGGCGAAGATCGCCGATCTGCTGGCGGACCCTGCCCGGTGCAGACAATTTGGGGAAGCAGGCCGCAAAAGAGTGGAAGAAAAATTTGCATGGGCCGCGATTGCGGATCAGACGATTGCGCTTTATCGACAGCTCATGAAACGCGCCGAATAAGGAATTCCAGCAGCCATCGCGCAGGGAATGCGCCGCGAGTGTTTGCCGGGCGGCGCCGTCCCTGTTCTTCAGTGTTCGTGAAGCGGACTACTTGTGATTCTGGTTTGCGATTTCAGCTGCCAATTTGATTTCCTGGTTCGCCTGAATCAAGAGCTGCTTGGCTTTCGCCGCATGTCCCTTCATGTCCATGCGATTGGCCCGCTGGGCCGCCGTGAGTTTCTGAAACGCCTGGGTCACCAGTCTCTGAGCCGCGGCGAGATTGGGGTGAGCGGAGGCGCTAACGTTATTTGCGGGGGTCTGAGCAGCGAGGGTTCCTCCCGCGAGGATAGCGAGCGCCAGTGCGGCACTGCCAACGGACAATTTGAAGTTCATACACGTTCTCCGATCCATTTGTAAGACCTAAGCTGCAAAGACAGCGGTGAAACCTGCAGCACCGTTAGATGCAGTCGGGGCGATCGCGACCGCGTCAAATTTGCAATGTTTATGCTCCCCCGTTGCCTTTGGGCCTCTTGCCGCGGTCCGGATGGATCCTTTAGGTGGATTGCTTTCGTCTTCGCAGCATCCAGGCATACATCGGCAATCCGAGCGCGATGACAACGACTGCGCCCAAGGAGTTGCGCAGATTGCTGCCTACGATGTAGGCAATCACGACCGCGGCAGCGGCGATAAAAGTTGCTGGAAGCCACGGATAGAGTGGCACACGATACGGCCGTCGACGGTCGGGTTCCCGTTTGCGGAAGACAAATACCGTGGTTGCCGTCAGCAGATAGAAAAGCCATTCCGCCAGCAGGGCGAGTTCAAACAGTGCCTGGAATTTGCCGACCAGAAGAAGCAAGCCAGTTGACATGAGCGCCTGTACGCCCAGCGAAACCGAAGGACTTTCAAAGCGAGGATGGATATGGCCCATCGAGCGGAAAAAGATGCCATCGCGCGCAGCGGCGAAGGGAATTCGAGCGCCGGATAAAATCGTTCCGTTCAACGAAGCCAGAATGCTTACGGCCATGCCCACGGAAACCAGGCTTGCGCCCCAGGCGCCTACAGCAAGCTGCATGGCGTCTGCAGCCGGGCGCGGAGAATGTGCGATAGCGTCCGCAGGCAGCAGGTACTGCACGGCGGCGTTGGTCGCCATGTAGAGTACTGCCACTATGCCGACTCCGGCGATCAGCGCCAGAGGAATACTGCGCTCAGGCCGCTTGATTTCTCCGGCGACCATGTTCAGGTCATTCCAGCCATCGTAGGCCCAAAGCGCGGCGATCATCGCGACGGTAAAGCCAGCGACACCGCCGCGGCTGGCTTGGAATATCGTTTGGAAATTGCTGCCGTGACCGAGCGGACTTGCAAAACAGAAGTAGAGGATGCCCGCGATCAGCGCGACTTTGAGAGCTGTGAAGACGAGTTGGAACTCTCCGGCGCGCCGCAGCCCGATATAGTTCAATGCTGTGACCAGCCACGCCACGGCAATGGCGACGAGCTGCCCCCATTCCAGCCGTAAAGGATGCAGCAGAACCGGGGCATTCATCCAACCCAGCGCGGCAAACGTTCCAAGCACGCGCACCACACCGATGGCGCTGCTCGCAATCGATGCAGGCTTTGCGACGGAAAACCATGTCCACATATAAAGAAACGACGGCAGTTCTCCGTAAGCATCGCGCAGATACACATATTCGCCGCCTGCGAAAGGCCGCATGGCAGCCAGCTCGGCGTAGGTCATCGCGCCAAACAGGGAAAGCAGACCGGCCGCAATCCACGCCAGGTAAACCAGTTTGAAAGAGCCTGCGGCGCGCATCATCTCGTGCGGAACAAGAAAAATTCCGCTGCCGATGATGGTTCCCGCAACGATAGACGTCGCCTGCCAGGGCCCCAGCACGCGCGGAAGTTGGTGCGTCGTTGGGTCGGAAGAATCACGCGGCTGCGCCGGTTGCATGAAGGCTACTGTATCTCAGTACCAGTTTTTTGCGTGCGGCCAATATTGCGAGAGAGGCATTTTTCCTCCGCGGCACAAGTAGATTGGGCGATTCTCATACGGCATGGCCAGCGGATTATATGTGCGCCCCACTTCTACGACGGACGGGAAATATTTTTGCAATTTGTTTTTCGATTCACCGACGACGATCAACGTCTGGCCGCTGTAGCCGCGCGGTCCCCAGTAAAAGTAATTCTGATGTCCACTGATCGCCTGCGGCAAGCCATATTTCGGCCCGTAGATGTCGATCGCGCTGGCCTCGCCGTAGTTATTGCAAAAGATGCCGGCGTTCGCGCGGTCGGATGGCGACAGGGTGTTGTATACGTGCGCGAGTTCGGCCACCATCCCATGCCATCCAAACCGGTCTGCGTAAAACTGCGGCAGTGGTCCGGTTGCAGCGTTTTCAGTCTTCCCGCTCTTCATGTGCATGTCAGTGGTGTAGCGGATCCAGGTGTAGGGCGGAAGCACGGGAATCGCCATGGGCAACGTGATCGCTCCAAAGATGATCAGAACGACGCACCAGGCAGCAAGCAGCCATGCGGTTTTGCGGGAAGCAGAAAATGCGGTCTGCCAGGCCAGTGCTCCAGCCGCAAACAACCCAGGATAAATGGGCGCGACGTAGTAGTCCTTGGCGTAAAGGGGAATCATGATGGCGAGCAAAACGAGATAGGACAGACCGATCCAGCGAAAGACTCGCGCCTGCTTCGATAGGAACAGCCAGAGAAGGCCTGGGAGAAGGAGGAAAATGCTGAACGGGTGGAGCGTCAGGATTTGTTGCCCAAGGAATGCGACGGGGCCGAGTTTTACATTTTTGTGGCTGTGGTTCACGTTCTGGAGCCACTCCAGAGTTGGCCAATGGTGATGGATTTGCCACAACAGGTATGGCGACGGGAGCAGCACGATCAAGGCAACGGCCAGAAGAGTCCATCGGCTCCAGAGCAGACGGCGTTGCGGTGTGAGCAACAGCCCCACCAGCAATGCGACGAGAAAGAATGTCATGGAAGGCTTGTTCAACAGGCCAAGGCCGCCGAGCACGCCGAAGAGAATCCACCAGCGCGGACTCGCTCCGCGCGCCATGAGAACGACTGCCAGCATGGAGCCCATCCAGAAGACTGGCTCGAAGGCATTCATGGAAAGATAGCTGTCAATGCCCAGATAGACGGGTGCGATCAGCGCGGCGATCATGGCCAGCACTTGCGCCATGCGCTTGCCTCCAAGCGACCATGCGAGCAGACCTGTCAAAAGAATTTTGGCTGCTCCAGCGATTGCCGCAAACAGGCGGAACAGAGCAAGATCATGAAACCCGAAAAGCGTCTCGGAGATTCGTGCCTGGAGTGCGACCATCGGAGCCTGATCGACGTAGCCCCAGGCCAGATGGCGTCCGCAGACGATGTAATACATCTCATCGCGGAAAATGCCGTATCCAAAGTGCTGCGCAAATAGATTGCCGGTGAACTCAACCGTCAGCTTGACAACGGCCAGCAGCAAGCCGAGCTGCAGCGCCTGCTGCAAGCCCCCTGGCAACGGAGCGGGGGCGCAATCCTGAGAATGGCCGGAAGAGGACGTCTGTATTTGCATGCGCACGACCGCCGGGCGTCACCCATCACTGACACTACGCATAGGAAGGAAGAAATGTTCCTACGGGTACATAGAGCCTTCCTCGCGCTCCGGATGAAGTTTCCGCTCGGCAGGAGTTGCGGACGAAGAGGCGGAGCCCTGAAAATGAACACAAATCGCTTCCGCGACCTTACGCGGCACGACGGACTGCAGCGCTTCAAGTGAGGCGGACTGAATGGCTCGCAGACTGCCGAAATGCGTGATCAGGCGCGTGCGGGTCTGTGCGCCCACTCCCGGAATGTGCAGCAGGTCGGAGTCGCGGTCGCGCATTTCGCGTCGCTTGCGATGATAGGTCACGGCGAAGCGATGCGATTCATCGCGTATGCGCTGCACCAGATGCAGAACGGGCGACCGCCGGTCGAGCACGACGGGTTCTTCTTCCTGCCCGTAGACGTAGATCACTTCCTCGCGCTTGGCGATGGCAGCCAGTGGCTGGCTGGTAAAACTTAGTTCTTCCAGCGCGGACGCTGCCGCGTGCAACTGGCCCAATCCGCCATCAATCAGGACCAGGCTGGGCATCGGCCGATGCTCTTCCTGCAGGCGGCGATAGCGGCGCAGCACGACTTCGCGCATGCTGGCGAAATCGTCTACTCCTTCCACGGTCTTCACCTGGAATTTGCGGTATTGCGATTTGTTCATCGCGCCTTTTTCCCACACCACCATGGACGCGACCGTCTCCGCCCCCTGGATGTGGGAGATGTCGAAACACTCAATGCGCTCCGGGAGTTCGGGCAGGTTCAACGCGTCCTGCAGCGAAGATTGAATGGCTTCGATGCTCGGCTTCAAAACCCGGAACCGCTGGTCGTACGACTGCTTGGCGTTCTGTCCCGCCAGATCGAGCAGGGACCGCTTGTCTCCGCGCTGCGGCACAGCAATTTCGACTCTGTGCCCGGTGCGTTCGCATAACAGTTCGGCCAATGCGGCGCGGTCGGGGAAGTCCACCGGAACGTAAACGCTGCGCGGCACGTACTGCTGGTCGATGTACAACTGCTTGAGAAGCGCGGAGAAGAAAGCGGACGGGTGAAATCTTCCAGAAGTCCCGCTTTCGCTCGCGTAGAGAGCTTCAGGTTTTTCAGGATCGACATTGGGCGCGGCATTCACTTCTGAGGCGGAAACCTCCTCCGCAATCGACTGCACCTCAGGAAATTCCGGCAGGTCTTCCCAGAAAAACTCGCGCCGATCGACAATTTTTCCATTTCGCACGTGAAACAGATTGGCTGCGAGCATGTCATTCTCAAAGTGGAATCCGAAAATGTCGGCATCGTCATCGGACGCGGCCGCAATCCGCTGCTTTTCCTGCAATTGCTGCAGCGTAATCAGCAGGTCGCGGTATCGGCCCGCCAGTTCGAACTGCTCGCTGGCGGCCGCGGCGTGCATTCTTTGTTCCAGCGACTTTTCCAGCTCCGCGGCGTGGCCCTCCAGCATCAGACGAACATCGCGGATCGCTTCCGCGTAAATGTCAGGCGTCGTCAGCCCCTCCACGCAAGGGCCAAGGCAACGATGGATGTAGTATTGCAGGCAAGGTCGCGGATAGTAGCGCGACAGGTCCACTTTGCAACTGGGAATAAGGAAGGTGCGGTGGATCAAGTCAGCGATGCGATAGGCCAGATTGCCGGGAAAATATGGTCCGTAATACAGCGCACCGTCCTTGCGAACGCGCCGGGTAACGATGATTTTGGGATAGCGGTCGCCCAGCGTCAGCTTGACATAGGGGTAGGTCTTATCGTCGCGCAGCAGGACGTTGAACCGGGGTTTGCGCTGCTTGATCAGATTGTTTTCGAGCGCCAGCGCCTCATGCTCATTGGCGACCAGAATGTAGTCCAGGTCGACAGCCTCCCGCATCAGCGAGCCGGTTTTGGCATTGGCCTGAGAAGCATCGAGAAAATAGGAGCGCACGCGCGAGCGCAGGTTCTTCGCCTTGCCGACGTAGATCACGTCACCGTCCGCGTTCCGATACAGGTAGACTCCTGGCCCGGTCGGCAGGGTGCGAATTTTCTCGTGAAGGTCCATCGGTCAGCAAGCCTTGTTGTAGTTTAGTCCCTGCCTGCGCGCCTTTTGTCCCCGGAGTGGTACAAGGGGGTGATACCAGCTAAGATAATCCGGTGAGATTCTAAGGGCTTACAAAACGCATCTATCCCATTGAGTGATGGCGATCGGCAACGGGACGCCACGGAAGGAAAATAAAAAATATGAAAGACATGATCGCAGGAAAGCGAGTTCTCGCCGCCATCGGCGCCGCATTGTTGCTGACTTTGGCCACAGGTTGCGCCAGCAAGAAATATGTCCGTAATCAGACGGCGCCTATTGTCCAGCATACGAATGAGTTGGAAGATCAGGCTGCCGCAAACCACCGCAACATAGGGGATGTGAATACGCGCGCCCAGCAGGGCATAGAGCAGGCGAAATCCGCGGCGAGCGCAGCGGACCAGAAGGCGCTTGCGGCTGGCCAGAGCGCAACTCAGGCGCAACAGGCCGCTCAGGACGCGCTGAATCATGCCGATTCACTCGCCAGTCTCGTAGGCAATCTGGACACGTACCATCAGGTCGCAAGTACCGAGGTCCATTTTGGGTTCAATAAGGACACGCTGACGCCTGAGGACAAGCAGGAACTCGATACGTTCGCCCAGCAGTTGGGAAACACCAAGTCGTACATCCTCGAGATCACGGGCGGCACCGACTCAGTAGGGAACAAGGCGTACAACTATCAACTCAGCGAGCGCCGTGCGGAAAATGTTGCGCAGTATCTGGCGTCCAAGTACAAGATTCCAGCGCACAAGTTCTATTTGATCGGCATCGGCAAGGATGTTGAAGTGGCAAGTAACCGCGATGCCAAGGGGCGCGCGAAAAATCGCCGCGTACAGGTCCAGTTGCTCTCGAACGCTCCGCAGACGGGCAACTCCGCTGAACCCGGTGGACAACAGGGAGCAGGGGACTCGAACGCGCCGGCAGCACAGGGCCAAAGCACGCCGCAACCTGCCCCGCAGACAACGCCGCAACCGCAGCAGTAAAAATCGAGCCGTACCAGCGTCGCCGGGGGCACGCCGCTCCCGGCTGTTCTTTGCATCAGATACCACTCCTGCTACCGCGCAGAAGTTCCGTACAACACAGGGTTCAACTCCGGATCGTTGTACATCTTCAGTTGACGGTACACGCGAAACGTTCGCTCTCCGTCGAGCACCCTTCGCCACAGCCGGTCCAGACTGGCGGCCAGCTCGTCGCGCTGCGCTGTCAGAATTCGCAGGCGATCCAGATTGCGCTGGGCGTGTCCAGGGGGAGCGCCCGAGCGAGCCAGTTCCTCTCGCGTGTGGTAGTGCTTCAAGCTCAAAATCGAGAGACGATCCAGCATGAGACCCGGCGTTTCCGAGTGCGGTTCAGCGTCGGGACTGGGTAGTCCCGCTTGCGCAAGCGCCTGCAGCAGAATGGCGTCGCATTGCTCAATCTGGTCGTTGCGCGACTGGTTCACGCGGTCAATGGTTCGCTTTGCGGCGGCAACTTCAGCGTCGCTGGCCCTGGGGTTGCGCGCCTTGTCCTCCTCATGCCAGAGCACAAAGTTTGCGGCATGCAACTGTCTCAATGCAGCTTGAAAGTCTGCCCCTTCGCTGACAGTCGCAGACGGGTCTGGAGGAGCGCAAGAACGGTCGTGCCACTCCACTGTCCACTTTTCGTAAAGCGCCAGGATTCGCG
>DAHVZT010000143.1 GCA_027323885.1 Acidobacteriaceae bacterium | reverse complement strand
GCGGAAGTGCTGTCCGCCGCGGGGATCCCAGTACAGCTGGCCAGCGGCGTGACGCCCACTCCCGCATTGTCTTACGCTGTGCGGCACCGGGGCGCCGCAGGCGGAGTCATGATCACATCCAGCCATAATCCTTATCAGTGGAACGGCGTGAAATATAAAGCGAGCTATGGCGGCTCCGGCAAACCTTCCATCATGGCGGCAATCGAATCGAATCTGGGCAGACCCCTCCCCGAACGGAGCGCAAAAGCCCAAATTCTGGAGCAGGATTTTTGTCCGGACTACATCCACGCCATTGAATCCTTTGTGGACCTGAAAAAGATAGCCTCCAGCGGTTTGAAGTTTGCCGTGGACGCGATGTATGGAGCCGGCGGAGGCATCCTGGCATCGATATTCACTCGAGCCAATGTGCCCTATGTCGAAATTCGCGGACGGCACGACCCGCTCTTTCCAGGCATCAATCCAGAGCCCATCGACCCGCACCTGCGCGCGTTGCAGACTGCGGTCGTTGAAAACAAATGCGACGCCGGCGTGGCGACGGACGGGGACGCGGATCGCATCGGAGCGGTGGATGAAAACGGCAACGTGGTCGACGCCCATAAAATCTTCGCGATTCTGCTGCGCTGGGTCATTGAGCGCAAACAATGGCCTGGTGAAGTGGTCAGGGCGTTCAACACGACTCGCATGCTCGATCGAATCTGCGCGAAACACGGACGCAAGCTGCATGAGGTTGGAATCGGCTTCAAATATATCTGCGATCTGATGCTGGAGCGCGAAATCCTTATGGGAGGCGAAGAGTCTGGTGGGATCGGTCTGCAGCGCCACCTTCCGGAGCGGGATGGCTTGCTGAACGCACTCCTTTTGGCGAATGTCATGGCCGATGAGCGGAAGACTCTTGGCCAGCTCGTCGCGAGTCTGCAGCAGGAGTATGGTGAGCACCATTATGGCCGCATCGATCTGCACATCGACGAAGACCTGAAAAAGTCTGCGATCGCGCGGGCGAAAGCCGGTGTAAAGCAGTTTGCCGGAATGTCGGTCGATCGCGTGGAAACGCTGGATGGAATCAAATTCTTCCTGCGGAATCCCGCAGCGCAGTCCCAGTCAAATGCAGCCGAAACCTGGCTGCTGCTGCGCGCCTCCGGTACGGAACCGCTCCTTCGCATCTACGCGGAGTCCATCTCGAAAACTTCGGTGCAGAAGGTGCTCGAAGCCGGTCGTGCATTCGCACTTCAGCAGCCTGGACGCCAGGTATGAAAGTTGAGATCAACGTCCGCGGCATCCTTTTCGATATGGATGGGGTCTTGATGAGTTCGCTTGGGTCGGTCGAGAGAAGCTGGCACAAATACGCGCTATCCCGTGATCTCGATCCGGAGGTTGCGATCAGCATCGCGCACGGCCGGCGTGCGATTGAAACCATTCGCCATCTGCGGCCGGACCTGGACGATGTTGCGGAATTGCGCGTGATTGAAGATCTTGAGGTGGCGGACAACGAGGGCCTGGTCGTTCTGCCCGGAGTCCAGGAGATGCTCGCCGCGCTGCCGGAAAATTCCTGGGCCATTGTGACCTCAGCGACGGAACGGCTGGCCCGCAGCAGGCTCGCTTTTGCTGGAATCAAAATCCCCCGACACTTCGTCACGGCGGATATCGTGACCCATGGAAAACCCCATCCCGAGCCGTACCAGCGGGGCGCCGCGCTGCTGGGGATACCCGCGCAGGGCTGCCTGGTGATTGAGGATGCCCCCGCCGGAGTGGCCGCCGGTAAAGCCGCGGGCTGCAAAGTGTTGGGGGTGCTGACGACCCATGCCCCGGAAACTCTGATGGAGGCGGACTGGCGCGTGCCTACGCTGGCGGAAGTTCAGACTACCGCCAATACCGGCGGCAGCCTCACATTGCGCTTCTGATCTCTCCCCGTGCAGCCCCGAAAAAGTAACTCCGATCACTAACCTCCGTGATGTTTCCGCTTGCCTGATCTTTTTCTTTAGGAATACTCTGAAATCGTCAGCAGGAGGGTCTCATGAACCTGACGTGTGCGAACAAAGAATGCAAGGCGGAGCTGAAATACCTCCGTGGTGGCAGGCTGTTCCTTATGGAGCGCAGTTTGCAGGCTTTTCCCACACCGGTGAATCGGATGGCTCCGGGCACATCCCGTCCGATGGCGGTGTCCAAGCCAGTAGCGCTGCGACGGTATTTCTGGCTTTGTGAAAGCTGTTCCAAGGAATATGTGATTCGCAGTTGGACCGAGCAAGGGGTGGAATTGGCCCCGCGCTATCCCCGCAAACCCATCCAGAGCATTCCGCATTCTCGCGAGTTGATGATGCCCGGACTGGTCGGATGATCCTGCACTCGATTTAAATTCGTAATTCCAGCGCAGAAGACAGCCGTAAGCTCCGGTAAAATCCGGGGTATGTGGATCAGTGCGGCGCATGCGCCCAAATCTCTTGCGCAGCAGCGTTGGTTGTTTCGCACCCATGCGCTTCTGCTGGTCCTGGCAGCATTCGTTCTTTTCTCAATCCCTTGGCTGGCTCGTAACCTGCTGATCGGCACGTTCGCGAGTATCTTCTTTGTCACAATCACCGGCTTCTTCGTCCTGGGCGTGGCGCTCGCAGTTGCGGGCGCGGCTTCCGGCGTAGCCATTGACGGGGAAGTCACCGCATGGCTTCTCGTAGTATTTGCGGCGGCGGCCGTTTCTCTCGCCGTCTTCCTGTTTGTGTCGCCTCTGGTCTCCGTGGAGAGGCTTTGCTATTTTTTATCCATCCACGCGTTGGCGCTCGGATTCCTTGAGGTCCGGTTGGCACAGCGCTTGCGCCGCCACAAACAGCGGTTCCAGAAGCAGGGAGAGGTGCTGCGAGGATTCTCCGCCGCCTCCACGACGTTTTTTCTGCTGCTGCTGCTGCCCGCCATCTATGGAGAACGCTTTGGGATTTTTGTCCTGGCCGCATATTGCCTGTTATTTGCGCTTGAATTGGCGATGCTTCCCTCAAAACTGCGGCCGCTGGCAAACCGGTCCGACGAGTGACTTTCTCGCACGCTCCCTGGCAGCAATCGGGGAGGCCTATCAATCGATCCTTGTTCGTTGTCGTTCCTTTGCTACTCCTCGCCGCTCAATCAAATTCGTTCTAGCTTAGAAAGATTCCGATAACCCGCCCAGAGATGCCGGTTTCCGCTAAGATTTTTGCCACATTTTTTGTGCTCCTATGCTGCCAAATCACGTGGAGCCTGAGCGAGCCGCAGTTGTACGCGCAGGATTTGCCTGCCGCGCCGGCTTCGCAGAACATCGAGCCGGTGCGCACAACCGTTACCGTTCTGGGCGATCCCACGCCGGTGCTGCTGGGCGACTCCGCGCGCTCCGTGGTAGTCATGGACACCCAGGAGCACCAGCTCGCCTACAACACGGTGGAAGATTATCTGCGAACAGATTCTTCGGTGCAGATCAATCAGCGCGGAGCTGGCGGATATCCTGCGGATCTCTCGATCCGCGGTACATCATTCGAGCAGACGCTTGTGTTGATTGACGGTTTCCGCGCCAACGATGCGCAGACGGCCCACAACAATCTCGATCTGCCCGTGCCGCTGGACACCATGGCCAACATTGAAGTGCTGCATGGCGCAGGTTCTACGCTCTACGGGGCGGATGCGCTTGGCGGGGTAGTGGATTTTGTTACCCAGCGCCCAACTCTCAATTCTCTGTGGGTATCGGCGGGTGCAGGAAGTTTCAACGAGAACCAGCAGACTTTCGTTGGCAATCTTGTGCATGGAAAGTGGGCCGAGCAGCTCTCCGGGCATCGCGATTTCTCCTCGGGATTTATGTATGACCGGGATTACCGCAATGAAAGCGCAGACTCGGAAACTTGGCTGACTTCGCCCCTGGGAGTCACCGACGTTTTGCTCGGCGGCAGCGATACTCCGTTTGGAGCGAACAACTTTTACGGCAACTATCCTTCCTTCGAGCGCACCAAGGGGTGGTTTGCTTCCATTCAACAGGGACTCGGCGCCAAGACCGGCATCGGTTATGCATACCGCCGTCATACCGACAACTTCATACTGCTGCGCAACGATCCTTCCTTTTATGCAAACAATCACATCGACACGAGCTGGCAGGCCATCGCGCGGCGACAGCTCCAATGGACCCACAGCGGCGGAATCTACTATGGCCTTGATTTCGACGGCGACGGCATCCACAGTAACAATCTTGGCGTGCATGCGCGCAACTGGGGAGCTGGATACGTAGACCTGAATACGCGGGCCGGGAAGCGCACTACACTTTCACTCGGCGCGCGGGAGGAGATCATCAGCGGAGGTTACGATGTGCTGAGTCCCACCGCCGCTATCGCCTACGCGGTTCTTCCCGCCCTTAAGCTGCGTGCGTCATCGGGATATGGCTTCCGACTCCCCACGTACACCGATCTTTATTACAGCGATCCGACAACAGTCGGCAACGCCAACCTGAAGCCGGAATCGGCGTGGAACTATGAAGGCGGCTTCGACTGGTACCCGCGCCGCGCAATCGTCTTTTCCGCTACGGGATTTTATTCTCCGCAATCCAACTTCATCGACTACGTGCGTACCTCGCCCGCGGCGATGTGGCACGCGACCAATTTGAACGGATTTGCCTTTGCAGGAAGCGAGGCGTCGTTCGACTGGCGCATGCGATATGGCCAGGAGTTAAACCTGTCGTGGACCTGGCTGGACGGCGCGCAGAGCGTTCTGCATGGCCTGCAATCGGAGTACGTATTCAATTATCCGGTTCACAATGGAGTATTGAACTGGTACGCGAATGCCGGCCGCTGGTTCGTCGTCAACACGCGCCTCAACGTGCAGCAGCGCTTTCACCAGACAGCTTACCCGGTGTGGGACGTTTCCCTGGTGCATGAACGTGGCCGTGTTCAGCCGTTTGTGCAGATGACCAACCTGAGCAACACCGGGTACGACGAAATTGTGGGAGTGCGCATGCCGGGACGCGCGTTCATTGGCGGCGTCAAGATCTGGCTCCTTCACCCGCGATGACGGGCTGTGGGCAGCTTCGCTCGGCGCTTTCGCTGCTCACAAAGCGTCACGAAGAGCGTTAAACTAATCGTATCCCTCCCGTTTTCTGTCGTTTCGGCGATCGCCCGGCGATCCGCATGGGCAAGAGCCGGGCTGCAAAGAATCCACTTCTTGAAATTTTAGATATTTCGATACGTCGATGGAGAGCACTGGGTGCGTGCTGATCACCAGACTTCCAGAAGGACTGAAAACTTGATGCAAGGATTTGCGAATAAAAATGCGGACGCGTTTGTGGTTGGAGCAGGACCGGCGGGTCTGGCGGCAGCAATTTCTCTGCGGCGCGCCGGCTTGGATGTGGTCGTCGCCGATGCCGCGCAACCCGCAATCGATAAGGCCTGTGGAGAAGGCTTGATGCCGGACGCCGTTGCGGCGCTGGGCGATTTGGGAGTACATCTCGGCAGTGGCTACGGACACCTCTTTCAGGGCGTCAGCTTTCGCACGGAGCACTCGGCTGCTACCGCGCACTTCGCCCAGGGTAAGGGATTGGGCGTGCGCCGCACCGTCCTGCATAATCTCCTCGTCGAGCATGCGGCTACACTTGGCGTGCCGATCCTGTGGAACACGCGCGTGGACGTGATGGACCATGGAAAGCTGAATGTGAATGGCGCCGAATGGACATCGCGTTGGATCATCGGGGCAGATGGCCAGCGTTCAAAAATTCGCAAGTTCGCGCAATTGGAACATCCCCAACTCTCCCAGCGTTACGGCTTCCGCCAGCACTTCGCCGTTGCGCCCTGGACGGATTGCGTAGAAGTCTACTGGGCCGCGGAGGGTCAGGCGTATGTTACCCCCACGGGTGACAACGAAGTGTGCGTGGCGCTCGTGATGGAGAACAAAAACAACCGCATGATGCGTCTCGGCGACATGTTTCCCTCACTCGGTGCGCGCCTACGCGGATCTGAAGCCAACTCCGTCGAGCGTGGCGCCATGACGATCTGCCGCCGTCTGCCGCGCGTGACTCGAGGTTCCATTGCTCTGATTGGCGAGGCCGCGGGTTCGATCGACGCAGTCACGGGTGAAGGGATGGCGCTCGCGTTCAAGCAGGCCCTCGTTTTGGGAGAAGCGCTTACGCGGGGAGACCTGGAGATCTACGAGCGTAAAAATCGTCAGATTCGGCGCACTCCGTTCGCCATGTCCCAGCTGATGGTTTTTCTGGGGCGTCATCCTCGACTGCAAAGTCGCATCATTCAAGCCTGCTCGCAAGACAATGCGCTGTTTTCCCGGTTGATGGACGTTCATCTGGGAATGCGGTCGCCGCTGAGTATTTCCCCCGCCATCCTGACCAGCTTTGGCTGGAACATGGTGACCGCATGAGGCGGTATTTGGCACTGGCCGCGCTCGCCGCCGGATTGCTTTCATTCCGGACGCTTGGCTCTGCGCAAACCGTCCATCTTGTGCTTGACCCTTCGAAAACCACCATCCAGTGGACGCTGCCCGCCGTCGCACATGTGGTGCATGGGACCTTCAACCTGACCTCCGGCAACATGGACTTCAATCGGCAGTCCGGCGCCGCAACAGGCATGTTTGTCGTAAACGAGAACACCGGACAAAGCGGCGAAAAGACCCGCGATGGCCGTATGAAAAAATCGATTCTGAAAACTGCCGAGTATCCGACGGCGACCTTCCAGCCGCAGCACGTGACAGGCGCGTATCAGAGCAGCGGGACGTCTACCCTGGTGGTCGATGGAATTTTTCACATCTACGGAGCCGATCATCCGCTTCAACTGCATTTCAATGTGAACATCGCCGGAAATGCGCTGGCCGCGACAACGGAATTCGATGTGCCGTATGTGATGTGGGGAATGCGGGATCCAAGCACGTTATTCTTTCGGGTGGACAAGAGCGTTCATATGGAAGTGAATGCCAGAGGGACCGTGCAGTCCGTCCCCTGATTCGAGAAGTTTAGTGCTGCTTTGTGCGGTGTGCCGGAGTGCTGCACAAGAGCTTCAATTGGCCGCATACTCCACGATTTTCGGTGAAATAAGGGAACAAGGGAGCCGCTCCAATGGAATCTGATTTGATTGCCTGCGAACCGTGCCCTCCGCCTGGCAGCCGGCGACTCACGTTCCGCGACAGATATCTCACAGTCTGGATCTTTATTGCCATGGGCGCGGGCGTCGCGTTCGGCCATTTTGTTCCCGGAACCGCAAGCTTCCTGGGACGCTTCCAATCCGGGACAACGAATATTCCGATCGCCGCGGGCTTGATTTTGATGATGTACCCGCCCTTTACCAAAGTTCAGTATGAAAGGCTGGGCGAGGTATTCCGCAACCGCAAAATTCTTGGCCTTTCCTTGCTGCAAAATTGGCTGATAGGCCCGGTCCTCATGTTCGTTCTGGCTGTGCTGTTTCTCCGCGGCTACCCCGCGTACATGACCGGGGTCATTCTCATAGGGCTGGCGCGCTGTATCGCGATGGTGATCGTATGGAACGAACTGGCGCAGGGAAATACAGAGTATGCGGCCGGTCTTGTCGCGTTCAACAGCATCTTCCAGGTGCTGTTTTACAGCGTCTATGCCTGGTTCTTCCTTACTTTTCTGCCACCGCTGCTGGGATTGAAGGGAAGTGTCGTCCACGCCGGCATGGGGCAGGTTGCCAAAAGCGTCCTGGTCTACCTCGGTGTTCCGTTTTTCGCTGGCGCAGCGACGCGGTACATCCTGCTCCGCGCAAAAGGACGCGTCTGGTATCGCGAAAAATTTCTCCCGGCCGTGAGTCCCATCACGCTGATCGCCCTTCTATTTACGATCATGGTCATGTTCAGCTTGAAAGGGAACCTGATCCTGCAGTTGCCATTCGACGTGTTGCGTATCGCGCTGCCGCTGCTCATCTATTTTGTCCTTATGTTCTTCGTCAGCTTTTGGATCGGCCACAGGGCAGGAGCGGACTATTCGCAGGCGACCACGCTTTCCTTTACCGCGGCAAGCAATAACTTCGAGCTTGCAATCGCAGTCGCAGTCGCTGTTTTCGGGCTGAACAGCGGCGCCGCATTCGCCGCCGTCGTCGGCCCGCTGGTGGAGGTTCCAGTCATGATCGGTCTCGTCAGCGCGGCTTTCTGGCTGCAGCGGCGGTGGTACTCGTCTGCGGAGCTTCCCGCGCGTTAAGGCCTTTCGGCCATTGGTCCCGCCCTGTTCCCACGGGTCCAGATGTGGAATCGGGGAGCTTCCGCCTGACGCGTCCTGTTAATGTTGAACAGACATCATGACGACGCACACCACACTTCTTGTCGCCCTGTCCACCGCGGCCGTTCTTGGGTTTCGCCATGGATTTGACTACGACCATATTGCCGCCATCACAGACGTCGTGAGTGTGCAGTCCTCCCGGCGTGAGGCCATGAAGCTGGGCATGATCTATGCGCTCGGCCACGCACTCACAGTGGCGGGCTTGGGATCCATTGTCATTTTGCTGGGCATCAGCCTGCCTGCAGGGGTGGATCGATGGGCCGAGCGGCTGGTCGGATTTACCCTGCTGCTGCTGGGCATCTACGTTCTCGGCACCCTTGTCTTTCGACCTGAGGACACGATGCCCAGGAGCAGGTACCGGCTGCTGCATGAAGGCTACCATCGTGTGCGGATCGCGCTCAGGCGGCGCGAGGCCGGCGCCGCCGCCGAAATCTACGAACCCCCCAGCGGCTTTGACGGCCGCTCCGTATTTGTCATTGGCATCGTCCACGGACTGGGTGCGGAGACCCCGAGCCAGCTGATGATCTTCCTGCTCGCGGCCAACCTGGGTGGCCCGGTACTCGGCCTTGTGGGCCTGGGACTCTTCCTCGCCGGTTTGTTGGCCATGAATGCGCTGATCACCGGCTCCGCTGCGGGGCTTTTTGGCATCTCGCGCCATCGCCCTCAGGCCATGCGCTTGGTCTCCTATGCAACCGGAATCTACAGTGTGGTCATGGGAATCGTTTTTCTGGTCGGCAGAAGTTCTCTGTTGCCCGGCCTGCAATAATCCGCGAGAAGCTCTTGTCCCGGCCAGAGCCAGCCGAATCATGTTGCATATTGCCTCCCTGAGTGCTAGATTCGATCTTTGTTCGCCTTAGTCGGCGAAGAGGAGGCGAAACAGCATGGCAGACTTATTCCAGTCGCATCGGTACATCGCAATCGAAGGCCCGGCGGGCGCAGGGAAGTCCCTGGTCGCCGAAATGCTGGCGGAAGAGACCGGTGGCCGTCGCATCGCAGACAAGCCTGGGAACCAGTTTCTCAGCCGGTTCCAGGGCGGCGACAGGTCCGCAGCTCTTCCTGCGCAGATGTGGTTGCTGATGAGCCGCTATGAACAGCTCTGTGCGGCTGCGGAAGAGCACGCGCGATGCGGCCATTCGACTCCGCTGATCGCCGACTACATTCTCCAGCGAGACAAGCTTTTCGCCTGCCTCAATTTGAACTCAGAGGAACTTGCTCTCTACAACCGCCAGTACGCTCACTTCCGCGAGCAGCTGCCGTCTCCGGATCTCGTGATTTACCTGCAGACCTCGCCGCAGGTACTTCGCCGTCGCTTGCGGGCGCGGAAGCTCGCCCGGGAGCAGCGTATCACCATGGCCTATCTGGAACGGATCGTGGCGGCGTACGAGCACTTTTTCTTCCACTACACGACCAGTGACCTGCTGGTAATCAACACGGACAGGATCAATTTGGCCGAAGGCAGTCCCGACCTGCAGTTGCTCCTGCGCCGCATCGCAGAACCCATTCGCGGCAGGCAATATTTCCTGCCTTTCAACGACGGGTCGGCAAGCGTCTATCGCAAGATTCTGAAAGCTGGCCGGTCCGCAGTCGCGGCGTCAGCGCCCGCGCTCCGGCAACTCACCGGACGGCTGATTCCGGGCATCTTTCAGGTTGCGGAGAGGTTTTCCAGCGCAAGCGGAGAAATCAGCCGCAGGAAGCTGACATTGGCATCGGGAAGCGGGCCCGCTTGAAACAGGAGACCCGGTTCCCCGCACATGGCCGGTCCCGATTCGGAGTCAGGATTCACTCCGAATCAGAACCGGCTCGATCAGCGCTTCCGTCGCCTCACACCATGCGGAGTTCGCCAGCTCGGCGGACGCTCCATAGCCCCAGACGTACAGGGTGGTGGCAAATCCTGCCAACGCTTCTGCCTTTCCCTCAGGTGGGACAGATCGCTTGTGCGGAAAAATCAGCGCAGAACGCAAGGTCCACTCGCACCGGCAGTTTTGCAATGGGATCTGCCGAGCGGCAGCCGTCCAGGCGCGCAACTGCCTTTCGCACGCGGCAAAGCTTTGGAACTTGTCCATGTCTGCAGAAACCAGATCCATGTAGCTGCCCTGAGCAAATGCAAAGCCGGGCAGGTCCTCTGCATCGAACAGATCCGCGGGATAGTTCCAGACCTCGCATTTCGCGGTAAAAACGGGTGACTCGGCTGTGTTCCATCGGCGCAATGCAGCCGCCAGGCAGGGGAACTGCTGTGCCTCGGCAATATGTTCGACGGCGGAGGGGTCCAGGCGCAGATCGACATACCGCAGGGAACCGTCCTCGCTATGCCATGGCAGAACGACCGTCGGATCGTCCGCGCCGCATTCGACGCTCCAGCCGGCTTGCACGCCTACGGAGCCCCGTCGGCGGGGAGCGCGTGAAAGTTGATGAAGCGCTGCAGCGTAGATTCCGCCCAATAGGCGTCCTCGAGAGAGCAGCCAGATGCCAGAAATCCGCAATGGCCGCCGTGCTTCGTTTCCACCAGCGAAATGCAGGGATTGGCAAGAATCGCCGCACGTGTCTCCGGCAGGAGCCGGATGAAAGGATCATCGAGGGCGTGGAGAATCAATGTAGGAACGGCAATGCGGTCGATCACTCGGGCAGACGAAACGCGGTGATAATAATCGTCCGCGCCAAGGAAGCCGCAGTTTGGCGCAACGATGTACTCGTCGTACTGGCGAATGCTTCGGACTCGATTGCAATTCGCAAGTGAAAATGATCCCGGGAACAACGCCGCTTTGCGCCGGTAGCGGGCGAGCATGTTCCGCAGAAAGTTCCATTCATAGACCCGATTTCGCGGTTCATGCAATGCGTCGGCGGAGGGAGAGAGATCCACCACCGGCGACACGCCCGCCACGGCGCGCAGCCATTCTGGAGCGGACGCGCCGCACTCTCCGGCCGCTTTCAACACCAGATTGCCCCCCATGGAATAGCCCACCCACGCCATCTGACGCAACCCATGCTGCCGCGCAAAATGTTCGGCTACGGCCAGAACATCTCCCGACATTCCGGAATGGTACAGCGTGGGAGAAAGCTGCTCGGTGCCGCCGCAGTTGCGCATGTTCATGCGGATAACATTCCACCCGGCGCGCCACGCCCTGTCCGCATTGCCCAGCATGTACTGCGACTGGGAAGACCCTTCAAGACCGTGCACCAGCAGCAGAGTCATCCGCTCGCTGCGGACCTCCTCCGGCTGCCAATTGCAGTGACACAGCACACGGCTGTTGATCGCCGCGTCCACGATGACAAGGACCGAATCGGAAACAGGCAATTGAGGCCGCCGCGGCAGGAAAGCCGCAAAAATTGTCTGAAGATCGCCGCCGCGCGCGCCTTTGCGCGGAACGAACTCCCGCAGCCATGCGTCCGCGCCGTCAGGTTTGTCAGAATCGCTTGTGGACTCGAGCAGGGAAGTCGATTGCGTCACAGGATGCATCGTAACAGGAGTGAGCGGTCGAGCTTAGACGAATGTCGTTGCTTCAGGCGTGTTCACTGGGGCGGCTAGTGGGGGTCGAACCCACGACATCCGGTGCCACAGACCGGCGTTCTGCCTCTGAACTATAGCCGCCATGAATCTATAGAATTGTAGCATTCGCGCCCGGCATTCCCACACCGCGCGGAGAAGGCGACGCAATTGCAGATACGCACGCAACCCGAGATTCTGCCTCCGCGCAGCGGTCCGGGCAGTCGCGTTTTCAGTGATGAAAACCTCGATCTGCTCGCGCATCTGCTCGACGACTTCCTGCGCATCCCCGGAACTTCCGTACGCTTTGGCCTGGACGCAATCGTTGGCCTGGTTCCGGTCATCGGCGACATTCTGGGCGGACTGGCTTCCTGCATCCTGCTGGTGGCGGCCTGGTTGCGCGGTGTGCCGTACGTCACGCTCGCGCGCATGACGTTCAATGTGGGCGTGGAAGTGATCGTCGGGTCCGTGCCTTTTCTGGGAGACATGTTCGATGTGGCGTGGAAGGCAAATCGCCGCAACTACAAACTCCTCACCCGCCACATGGAGGAGCCGCGCAAACACACCTGGAAAGATTGGGCATTTCTGCTGAGCATCGCGGCTGGAATCTTCCTCATCTTTGCGCTGCCACTGCTGGCGTTGGCGTGGATCATCGGGCTGCTACTTCACGGGCCTGGAAGATAGCTGCGGGCCTTGCCGGTACAAAGAAGCAGTATTCCTGTGCGTTACAATTTACAGGAGTCGGGGCGTAGCGCAGTCTGGTAGCGCATCTGCTTTGGGAGCAGAGGGTCGGGGGTTCGAATCCCTCCGCCCCGACCATGGAATCAGTCATGGATTCATCAGGCCCGACTAACATGTCGGCCGACATTTCCATCCATGATCGAATCCATCCATGATCGAACCTGTGGTAATTCTGCGTGTTTTGAAAAATCCACCGGAGACTGTTTTCGAGATGAAAGTCACTTGTTTTTGGGGCCGGTAGGGTATTTTTGCGACAGGCTTTCGATGATGAATTCCGAGGGCTGGCCGCCTTTGCAGGCCGGGTGGCCGAACCCGCTGGGGCTGTCGCCATTTTTCCAGTCCAGAATCATATTGTCGTTATGCGCGGGACTGGGGCCCATCGGAACGACATCCAGGCCGAGTTGGTGGCGCACCTTCCATGCGATGATGTGGTCCGTACAGGAAGTGTCGCCGCTCAGGCCGAGGCCGCCGACGATTTTTCCTTTTCCGCTATAGAGAGGCAGTCCGCCACCGAAGACGATGACGCCGCCCACGGGTTTGCCGATCATCGGGTCCGTTGGCGTGCCAAATGAGGACGGGTCGCCGAATGCGGCCTGCGGATTCGGGGGAGCACTGGTGGCGAGGCTGTAGAGGCTCTGGCCGGGTTGCGAGGCCGCGTAGATGTTCGCCGTCGAGAGGGCATAATCGGAGTTGCTCAAGGCATTGGCTGTGTTTGCCTTGGACGCTGCGATGACACGGCTGCCGGGCCATTCCTGGTTCGTGTCGGTGCCGCTGTAGACCACGGCGCATGCGATGCCGTTTCGATTTACGATCACCGCCCATTCCTGATTGCCCATACCTCCGTTTTTTGAGGGGCCTTCTCTGACGACAGATTGCAGAGTACTGCGGAGCTTCGCTGCATCCGGCAATCCGGGGCAGTCGGGCTTGGCCTGCGCGAGGGCGGGACCGGCAGCGAAGATGACTCCCAGAGCGATCAGGCCGAGCGATTGGTACTTGGATCGAAGAGTCGTGGTGGCGGGGTACATGGAGCGCTCCTTCAAAAGACGAATGGTTTACTGAAGCTGACGAAGATACGCCACCAGGGCGCGCAGGTGCTGTCCGTCAAAGTCCGGCAGGTTCGGCATCTGCGCCTCCGGTTTCATGGACTGGGCATGGGTTACCCAGGCCTCCCGG
>DAHVZT010000130.1 GCA_027323885.1 Acidobacteriaceae bacterium | reverse complement strand
CAACTGGCCGCCCTCGTCATAGCCGACGTAGCCCGGAGGCGCGCCAATCAAGCGGGAAACCGCGTGCTTCTCCATGTACTCCGACATGTCGATGCGGGTCATGGCCTGCTCGTCATCGAACAGGAATTCGGCGAGGGCGCGGGCGGTTTCGGTTTTGCCGACACCGGTGGGGCCCAGAAAAATGAAAGAGCCGATCGGCCGCTTGGGATCGCTGAGCCCGGCCCGGGAGCGGCGAATGGCATTGGCGACCACGCGCAAAGCTTCATCCTGGCCAACCACGCGCTCGCGCAGACGGTCTTCCATCTGCACCAGCTTCTGCACCTCACCTTCCAGCATTTTGGAGATGGGAATGCCCGTCCACTTGCTCACGATGCGCGCAATGTCTTCTTCATCCACTTCTTCCTTCAACATGCGCGTGCCGCCTTCTGTGCCGTCCTGCGCCGCATTCAGCCGCTTCAGTTCGGCTTCCAGCTGCGGCAGCTCTCCGTACTGGATTTGCGCCACCCGTTCAAAATTGCCGCGCCGGGTCTGCTCCTCCGCTTCCACCCGCAGAGCCTCGGTTTTCTTTTTCACCTCGGCCAGGCGCGTGATGTCGCCCCGCTCCTGCTGCCAGCGAGCGCGCAAGGAGGAAATCTGCTCCTGCAGGGCCGACAACTCACGCCCTACCTCTTCCAGGCGCTCTTTGGAGTTGGGGTCTTTCTCACGCTTCAGCGCCGTTCTTTCAATTTCCAGCGACGTGGCGCGGCGCTCCAATTCGTCGATTTCCGTAGGCACGGAGCCAATCTGAATCGCGAGCGATGCGGCGGCCTCATCCACCAGATCGATTGCCTTGTCCGGCAGAAAACGGTCGGAGATGTAGCGGTGCGAGAGTGTCGCGGCGGCCACAATGGCTGAGTCCTTGATCCGGACATTGTGGTGCGTCTCGTAGCGGTCCTTCAAGCCGCGCAGAATGGCGATCGTGTCCTCCACGCTCGGCTCGCCCACATAAACGATCTGGAAGCGCCGCTCCAGCGCCGTGTCCTTTTCGATGTACTTGCGGTATTCGTTCAGGGTGGTCGCACCGATGGCGCGCAATTCGCCGCGCGCCAAAGCAGGTTTCAGCATGTTGGAGGCGTCGATCGACCCCTCCGCGGCTCCCGCGCCGACAAGTGTGTGCAACTCGTCGATAAAGAGGATGATGCTTCCGGCAGCGTCTTCAATGTCTTTCAGCACCGCCTTCAGCCGGTCTTCAAACTCGCCGCGATACTTTGCGCCCGCCAGCATGGATCCCAGATCGAGGGAGATAACGCGTTTGTCGCGCAACACGTCCGGAACGTCGCCGGAAATGATGCGCCGCGCCAGACCCTCCACGATGGCAGTCTTGCCGACGCCCGGCTCGCCGATAAGGACCGGATTGTTCTTGGTGCGGCGCGAGAGCACCTGCACGACGCGCCGGATCTCCTCATCCCGTCCAATCACCGGGTCAAGCTTGCCGCGCCGGGCAAGCTCGGTCAGGTCGCGGGCATAGCGTTCGAGCGCCTGGAATTTTGCCTCAGGATTCTGGTCCGTCACCCGCTGCGTGCCGCGAACGGTGGTCAACGCGCGAAGAATCGCCTCATGGGTCGCCCCTGCCGCGGCCAGGGCCAATTGCGCTGGATCGTTCTTCTGCTGCGCAATCGCCAGCAGCAGGTGCTCGGTGGAGACATATTCGTCTTTGAAGTTTTCCGCTTCCTTAAACGCCTGCTCGACAACTTTAAGGAATGTTCTGGAGGGCTGCGGCTGATTGGCATCGCCCGAAACCTTGGGGAAAGTGCGCACCACCTCCTGCAACTGGCCGCGAAGAGTGTCGACCGGCACGCCGGTTTTCTGCAGCACCGGCGGGACGATGCCTTCCTTGTCTTCCAGCAGCGCCGCCAGCAGGTGGGCTGGCTGCAGCTCCGGATTTCCATTTTCACTCGCGAGGGCGGTCGCCGATTGGACGGCGTCCTGCGCCTTGACGGTCAATTTGTCCCAGCGGATTGCCATAATGCTCTCTCTTTTTCTGTGAAATTTAGAAAACTTCCAATCCCAGGCTCAGGTAAAGTTCGGAGGAACTGAGCACAGGGATTCAAACCCTTCTATGGCTCGCGCACCACCTGCGCCGCCCTGGAATACGATCCCAGGTTGAAGACGTTCCGGTAGCCCATGCCCGCGAGCTTCCTTTTCGCCGTATCGCTCCGCATTCCGCTCTGGCAATGCAGCAGCAGCGGCCGGTCCTTGTCCGGCAGGCGGCGCGGCGCCTCGATTTCGAGTTGATCCAGCGGCAAGTTCATCGCCCCGGGCAAGTGTCCCGACTGAAACTCGGAAGGACTGCGGACGTCGATCAGCAGCCCTCCGTTCCTCAGACGTGACTTTGCCTCGCCCACGGAAGCCTGGCCGGATTTTTTGAGAAGGAAGAAGACTGCTAAGACGCCCAGCCCAATACAGATTTCGATCCAACGCATAGTTCCCCGCTTCGCCAGAGATTAGTCCCGAACCAAAACCCGCGCTCGAGATCCCCTGAACCATTCGATGCGAAACGGGACCTGTCCCGATGTGCTGCCGGCGCAGCACGCGTCCTTGCTCCATCGCCGGGAGGCCGCGCTCTCTGCGCGACCTCCAAACCGATGGACGAGGAATTCGCTACGGGTGCATCGATCAGGCAGCCGGTTTGTTCTCGCCGGCCGGCATGGCGTGTTTCGTCTCGCCCGGCTGCGATCCGACAGAGATTTTGATCTGCTTCGGCTTGGCCTCCGCGCGCTTGCCCAGCTCGATGGTCAGAACGCCTGCGTCATAGTGCGCCTTCACACTGGAAGGATCGATCGTGTTCGGCAATGAGAATGCGCGGGAGAAGCTTCCGTACCGGCGCTCTACGCGATGATAGTTCTCCTCCTTGGTTTCCTTTTCGAATTTGCGCTCGCCGCGTACGGTGAGAGTCTGGCTCTCCATCTGGATATCGAAGTCCTCCTGCTTCATGCCCGGAACTTCGAGCTTCAGCACTACGTGGTTTGCATCCTCATAGATGTCGACAGGAGGAACAAAAGCACTGGAGGCTAGCGTTTCGTCCTCGTTTCCCCGGCTCATCTCCTGAAAAAGCGAATTCAGCCGGTTCTGCAGCGTGTACATGTCCTGGAAAGGTGTCCAACGAGTAATAGCCATCGGTATTCTCCTCGTAGCGCCCCATACCGGGGCGGAATGTTGGGGGCGATTGCGCCCTGAAAGAAATATACCACAACATGGGTAAGAAAATGTGAGTGAAAATTTATCAAATTTTTTGTTTTTTCCACGCGCAGTCGATTTTCACCCTCGTTTCCCTTCCGCCCGGCGCCAGCTGAACCCTCCGCCCTTCCTGCGTTATCCTCGCAGCAACACGCATTTTAGGAGAAGATTGCCTAGAGACCTATGAGCGCGCTTGCCCTGTTCCTTTTACAGATCGCCGTCATCGTCCTGATCACCGGGCTTTGCGGAGTTCTGCTCGCTCAACTGGGGCAGCCCCGCGTTCTCGGAGAAATGCTCGGCGGGATCCTGCTCGGACGCTCCGTTTTCGGTTACGCGGCGCCGCACCTGATCGCACAGCTGTTCCCACCCAGTTCCCTGCATACCCTCATGCTGGTCAGCGAGCTGGGCATGGTGCTGTACCTGTTCCTGGAAGGCATGAACCTCGACTTTGAAAAAGTCTGGCAGCAGCGCCAGGCCGCGTTGCGGATCAGCATCGTTTCCATGGTCGTCCCCTTCGCGCTCGGGTGCGGAATCGGCCTGATCATGTACTCCAAGTTCCACGGCACGGGTGGAAACAGGGCCACATTCCTGCTCTTTGTGGGGGTCAGCCTCAGCACCACCGCGTTTCCGGTTCTGGCGCGCATGCTGCGCGACCGCAGCACCGGAGACACCACGCTGAACATGCTGGCGCTGGTATGTGCCGCCATGGCCGATGTCATGGGCTGGGTGCTGCTGGCCGTCGCGCTGATGATCAACAACTCCGCTACCTCCCCGTGGGTGCTGCTGCTCAAGATGTTTCTGCTGGTCCTGTTCGGCGCATTCCTGCTCGGCATCGTGCGCCCCGCCCTCGCCAGACTGGTGCGCTGGAGAGGTGCGCCCAACATCAGCCAGCTCCTGCTCGGCGTATTTCTGGTGTTCATTCTGGGCTGCGCGTTCGTCACCGAGCGGCTGGGCGTCCACGCCCTGTTTGGCGCGTTCATGGCGGGAATGTGCATTCCCCGGCTGCACCACTGGCACCGTCAGTTGGACCGGACCATTCACCCCCTGGTTTCCGTGCTTTTGTTGCCGGTGTTTTTTGCCGTCACCGGCATTCATACAGAGTTTCGCGACCTGGGCGGCAGGAGTGTGCTGCTTTGGTTTCTCGTTTCGCTGGCGGTCGCGATCGCCGGCAAGGTGGGGAGCACCTACTACGCGGCGCGCAAGTCCGGCCTGCCCCAGCGCGATTCGCTTCTGCTCGGATTTTTGATGAATACGCGCGGGCTGGTCGATCTGGTGGTCGTGAACCTCGCCCTGCAGGCGGGCGCAATCAATACGCAACTGTTCACGATCCTCGTCCTCGTCGCTCTCATCACGACAGCCATGACGTCGCCATCCTTGAAGCTTTTGAAGATAAGAGAAAAACCGGGAGTGCAGACTCCCGCGCCGGAGGCCCGGGTGAGCTGAGCCACCCCGCGTTCAGAAATCCGGACCCAGGCAGCGGGTAAATGGTACGGCAAATTTGCGGACACATACCGAAAGGGGGCCGAACATGATGCATCTGGAGGCTTCAATCGAGCAGGCTGACGCAACCACTCTGATCATTACGTTGACCGGAGCCATGACGCTCGGCATGAAACTGCGCGAGGTGGAATCGAAAATCAACCAGGTTGCCGGAGATGGTATCCACAAGCTGGTACTCGATCTGGCGGGAGTCGAATATGCGGACAGCGCGGGGCTGGGTCTGTTGATGCTGCTCCATGGAAAGATGAAAACACGCGGCGGACAACTGCGCCTGGTTGCTCCTGACAAACAATTGCGCGACCTGTTCAAGCTGACCTGCACGGACACGATATTGACCATTGACCCGGACCGTGCAGCGGCACTGGCGGGATAACACAAGAGCAAAGCATAGAGATTCCGCCCTGTGGGCTCCTACTGCTTGCTTACGAACAACTCCGCTCACCTTGTCTCAAAAACGCCTACAATTCCGTGCTCTTCTCCTCCAGGAGTGCCTTGGCCTTCGAAACGAAAGCGTCCAGCGGCATGGAGCCTTGATCTCCTTTGCCGCGGGTACGGACACTGACCGCGTTCGCGGCAGCCTCTTTGTCTCCCATGACGAGCAGGTAGGGAATCTTCTGCATGGTCAGGTCGCGAATCTTGGCATTCATCTTTTCATTGCGGTCGTCCAGGTGCGCGCGCAGCCCCGCGGATTGTAACTGCGACTGTACGGCTTTGGCGTACTCGAGATGCTTCTCGCTGATGGGAACAAGGCCCACCTGCACCGGCGCGAGCCACAGCGGAAAGGCCCCGGCGTAATGCTCGATGAGCACCCCGAAAAAGCGCTCCACCGAGCCGAACAGCGCGCGATGCACCATGACCGGCTGGTGGCGCTCTCCATCTTCCCCGACATATTCCAGGTCGAAGCGGGCAGGCAGATTGAAATCGAACTGAACGGTGGAAAGCTGCCACAAACGTCCCAGCGCGTCCACCAGCTTGATATCGATCTTGGGGCCATAGAACGCCGCTTCTCCAGAGATCGTTTTGTAGGGAATGCCCTTTCGTTGCAGCGCCTGCTCCAGCGAATGGATCGCAAGCTCCCACTTGTCGTCGGTTCCGGCGTAACTCGCGCGGTCCTTCGGGTCCCAGGTAGAAAGCTCCACCTTGAATTCCGCAAAACCGAAGGTCCTGAGCACGGCTTCCGCAAAGTCGATGCACGCCACCACTTCATCCTCAATCTGTTCCGGCGTGCAGAAGATGTGCGCATCGTCCTGCGTAAAGCCGCGCACGCGCAGCAATCCGTGCATGGTCCCGCTGCGCTCATAGCGGTAGACATTCCCCAACTCGGCCAGACGCACCGGCAGGTCGCGGTAGCTTTTCGGGGTGTTCTTGTAGATCAGGATATGACCGGGACAGTTCATCGGTTTCAGCCTGTAGTCGGCGTCATCCAATTCCATGGGAGCATACATGTTCTGCGCATAGTAGCCCTCATGCCCGCTGATCTTCCACAGTTCTTTCCGCATCACATGCGGCGTAAACACCAGATCGTAACTGCGACGGATACACTCTTCCCGCATCCAGTCTTCCATGGCTTTGCGGATGATCCCGCCCTTGGGATGCCAGAAGATCAGGCCCGCTCCCGCCACTTCCTGAATGGAAAAAAGATCGAGCTGTTTGCCCAGCACGCGATGGTCGCGCCGCGCGGCCTCTTCCAGGCGAGCGAAGTGCTCGTCCATGTCTTTCTTTGAAAAGAATGCCGTCCCGTACAGTCGCTGCAGCTGCGGGTTCTTTTCATCGCCCAGCCAATAGGCGCCCGCAAGGTTGAGCACTTTGAATGCCTTGACGCGGCTGGTGGAGGGCACGTGCGGACCTCGGCAAAAATCGACGAACCCGCCATTCCGGTAAAGTGAAATCTTTTCGCCGGGGTGCGTGAACCGCTCGACGAAATGCAATTTCATAAAATCGTTTTCCGCACGAAAGCGCGCCAGCCCTTCTTCACGCGGCTGCCATTCACGGGAAAACTTTTCATCCCGGAGTACAATTTCTCCCATTTTCCGCTCGATCGCCTGCAGATCGTCTGGCGTGAAGGGAGTGGGACGATAAAA
>DAHVZT010000128.1 GCA_027323885.1 Acidobacteriaceae bacterium | reverse complement strand
CTGGCCTGACTCCACCAGACGAACCGCCTCAAGCTTGAATTCGTACGTGTATACCTTCCTCGGTAAACGCTCCATCTGCGCTGCTCCTTCCATATCTTCTCAGAGCGCTATATGAGGTACGTTTTGCGGGGGCAAGGTCAGCCTCCGGGGTGACTGTCACCACGGTGGCGCTGACGTTGATGCTGATCGTGGCTGCCAAATCCCCGCCATTCGGGCCCATAATTACGATGTTCTTGGAAGTAAGGGTGCTTGCATTCGGCTCTTCGCTGAAGGTGATGGTGATCGGCTTGGTCGTACTGGCGCAGGTCGCGTCCATCCCAGGGACGGTGGAGACAACGTAGATCGGGGAGTTGTCGAGAGCTTTGCGAGTCTTGATCGCGTAGGTGTAGTTGCTGGCCAGGTGCACACCCTGCGCGCTCGCGATACCGGTGGTCAGGGTCGCCGTATAGTTCGCGTTCGGCTTGAGCGGCGGAGTGGGCTGGAAGCTCGCGACATAGTAGTTCGCGTCATAGCTGACGACGCCGGGAACCGCTTGCCCGCTTGCGTCCGTGATCTGGAAGGTCTGCGTGTTGATGGTGGCCGGGTTCATCGGCTCGCTGAACTGTACTTCCTGCAGACGGTTTGGTGCTGTTCCGTTGACCTGCACGGCAACCGAGGTCACCGTGGGGGTACTGGCCGAACTGGGAGCGGCGACTCCACTCCCACCGCCGGCGAAGCTGGGGCGGCTTCCGGCACCGCATCCAGCCAGAAGTGTTGTCAAGGTTAAGGCGGACGTACACAGAAGGATTGGGCGAAGTGACCTCATGGATGGCCTCCAAGGTGAACAGCTCATCAAAATGGGATGCCCGACAGAGGTAACCACGAAGGTAACAAACTTAGATTTTTTTCCACAGTTTGCAGAGGTATGCAAAAGATTGCAGATCACAAACTGCGCCGGAATTGCAGCAGTGAGCCGCCGGTACGAGGAGTGGAGAATATTTTTCCCACAGGTAGGAAAAGATTTACCCACACCTCTCCGGAACGCCCGGGGTCAGATGCCGGAGCACGGAACGGCTGCCAGAGAGAGGCTCAGTCTGCCGGAGTTGCCGCGGGTTCTGACTGGAAGATGCGCACTCTCCAGCGCGCTTCGGCTGGAGTCAGCACGACCAGATAGCGTGCGTGCATGTGCTGCGTGGTGAGGACCTTGTCGTGATCGATGACTTGCATGTCGTATTCCGCGTCATCGGTCATCTGCAGAGAAAGACCTTCCGGGGAATAAAACACAATCTGCAGGTGGTGCGCGCGGTCCGTGTAACGAGTGTGAATCCCCACGGCAGCTTGCTCGTGGATGGTCTCTGTCAGCTTGTCAAGCGCGGTCCCGGCGAAGTCCGGGCTCAGCAGATCGGCACGATTCTGGTCCATGGCCGTGCGAAAGGCCTGCCAGGATTCCAGATAATCGCGAACCACCGCGGCACCCGTCTGGCTCTCCACCGTCCGGGAACCATGCAAGTTTGGCGGCTCCACCTGAACCGAGGGCTGCTCCGCCGCAAGCGCCAGCGGCATCGCCAAAAGACAGGTCATGAGGAGAGTACGCCGCATCATCGTCCGTTCCACCGGATTTCGTTTCCGGCTACAACGCCGCTGGCCACCGAGATTCTTGCCCCGTTGTAGGCTGGCATTTCAACCTTCGCGATCCCCTGCTTCAGCGGCGCATCCACAGTGGATTGCATGCCATTGTAGCTTTCCGTGAACGTGACGATGGTGCCGTCCGGAACCGGATTTCCGCCGCAGTCGCGGAGCGGGGCCGTCTGCAGTTCAACATTCTTTCCGTCCGGGCGCGCGGTCATCACCAGGCGGCACGGGTCTCCGGGGACTTCCGCGATCACGCGCGTACTTGAAATGTCACCTACCCGGGCGACGAATTTGGCGCTGCCTTGCTTGGTGGCCGAATCCATCTCTGTCCACGCCACACCGTTCCGCGTTGTCACAGTCCTGGCCTGCACGGTGCTGGATTGGTTCGACAATTCAAAAGATACCGGCAGGGGCTTAAGGATTAAATTGTGGTACGCGTCGAAAATGTACGCGGCGCCGCTGATGCCGTTGTGCAGCCCGACCGGAAGGCGAGACGGCTTGGCCAGAAAGCTGATCTTTTCCGGCTGGGCCGCAGGGACCACATCGAACTGCCCGGTTTCTGTCGAGGCGCCTGAGCTCAGAATGGCGACATAGTGCCCCGCGTTATAGAGAGTTCCGGCCGGAAAGGACACGGGCTCGCCCAGGTCAACATCGCGCCGCAGCGCCTGCCCTGGCCCGACGATGTAGAAGACAGCCTTGCCGCTCCCCGTGGTCGGAAGAGAGAATGCGCTTCCGGCAACAAAGGTTGGCGGCAGGCTGAGGCTGCCGCTCTGCGCGAGCGACACGGACGCGACCCCAAGCACAAGCGCGCCCAGCAAGAACCTGGCGTTCATCCTCAATCGGAACTCCCGGAACGGTAGGACGCGACTACCGTTCGCTCGTTGGCGATGTTTTTCGCAAGGTCGGCGGGAACCGGAATATGGAAGTCCACCGGCGTCTGCGGAAGAAGAGCACGGTCAATGTATTGGCCGGCAACCCAGACAAGCTGTCCATTCTTGTCATAGAACGTGGTCAGGACGTGGGCGATGTTGACGATCTGGCCGCTCTGGTTGGAAAGCTGTCCGTTCAGCGAGGCAGCTGGCGGCCCGTTGAACTTCTGGTTCTGGACCTCGATCACAGGGTCCGCCGAGGCGGAAACCAGTACGGAAATGGGATCCATGCGGATGCTGGCGATCTGAGATATATCCACGCCTGGAAAGCGAATCAGGAATGGCGTGACCTGCTTGGGCAGAAGCGTGTGAGAAATCTTGTCGAAGCTGTCTTCACTGGCGAGAACAGACCCATTCTTCGCGAGCAAAGTCGCTCGTACTGAGACATAGGCGGGGACAACATCTTCGTTCAGAAGTTCACCCAGCACGACGACGCCTTCGGCGCGATTGACCGGATGCATGTCGATGATGCGCACATGCGGAGCGTCCACGTCCTGGGATCCCCAGTCGTCTCCGGCGCCGCGATAGATCACGTCCCAGCGCAGATAATTCACGGCAAACACTTGCGGTGGAACCACGGGCTTTTTGACCAGCGGCCAGTCGACAACCCAGTGGTCTCCGTTCTTTACCAAATGCAGATCGCGGGTTTCCTCAAAGGTGCCCACCACGGTGGACCAGTGCATTCTCAGCGCAATTTCCGCCTCATTCGCGGACTCGTGAAGCGGCCGCACCTCGTAGGTATCGAGCGTCGCATAGGTGCGAAGACTGAGCGTGGAGCCCGTCAGATCGCTGACAAACTCCTGCTCCGTGAACTGCGCCTTGTTCCCGAGACTGGAATACGCTTTGGCCAGGGCATGCTGATGGATTTCATTGGCCAGGCGCCGACTCGCGGCAATGGGAGTCGAAGCAGACCCTCCCAGTCCGGGCCCGCCGGCGAAGAATACCGCAGTGGAAACGGGCCAGATCGTGCCGATGACGATCAACAGCACGGTCGCGATGCCGATCGAGACCGCGATCAGGATTCCCTTTGCCATCAGACCGTTCTCCCCGACAGAAGATTTGCCTGCGCGACAGAGGTATCATCCTCATCCCACTCGCTGTCGCGGGATTCCGGAATGAGCAGGACAAGAATGGCGAGAATGCTGCTCCCGAACGGCAATGTACCCCAAAGTACGCCCTGCCAGTGAGGGGGTATCTGCTCCGAATTCATCGGCACGGCAGGCGGCACCCCATCCTTGCTCCAGATGGTGATCGTCTTATCTTCAAGACTGTCCACCTGGCGCCATCCGGCAAAGTGAAGCAGCGGGTCGTAGTAGGAGTCGCGAACGATCACCCACTTGAGGCCGTAGTGGTCCGCGTGGTGCAGCATCGCGCGCAGGGAATCCAGGCCGGCCTTCTCGTAATATTTCGAGCTGGTGAGCGCCCCGCCGCCGTATTTGGTGAGTTCCGGCAGCATGCGCGCGGAGTTGGATTCGCCATCGACGCTATTGGCGCGGGTCAGGACCGCCAGTCGCGAGAGTTTGTTGCCGAAGCCCAAAGTGACGTACCGGAAATCGTAATGTCCGTCGCGATTCAGCCATTGCGCGACGGGCTGTACGTCAAAATTTGCGGCGTCGGCGGGATGAAAAGTTGACCAGGAAACCGCCAACGCACAGGTTCCGGCGGCCAGCAACGACAGCGGAATAATGGCCCGGGTGTGAAAACGGTCCACCAGGTCGGCGGTAATCGAGCCAAGAATCGGAAGCGCGAGCAATGTGGCCCAGTAGCTGAAGCGTTCGTAGGTCAGTACTTCAAACGCGCGTCCCAACAGGACGCGGCCCACCGGAGTGGTGCCGCCAAGCCCGACCAGAAAGGCCAGCCAGAAGCCGAACAGCAGCGGACGCAGGCGGGGAACCATGGCGCCTCGCACCACGAGGAACGGCAGCGCCAGAATCAAGGCTCCGTAGGGAACGACGAAATAATTCATCCCCCATTGCGGGCTCAAAATGTAGTTCGCACGGCTGGCATGGGGAATCGGAGTTTGCGTAACAGGGTAGCGAATCAGCGAAATCCAGAAGGGAAGTAGCACGATAGCGATCGCGATCGCCACAAAGACCACAATCGTCACGGTGCGGGCCACCACGCCCGACGTGGATGCCGATTCATCGTCCCCGCGGTCCAGAAACACCAGCGCAAGCACCGGTACCGCGAAGAAGAATGAGCCGAAGATCAGCGTCGCATGGTGCGCAGCTGCGGCGGCGGTGAACAGTACGCTCGCTTTCACAAAAGAGCGCCATTTGCCGTAACGCACCCACTGGAACAGGAATGGCAGTGCATTCAGATAAATCGGGGCCGCGGAAGTGGTGGCCAACTGTCCTGCGGAGTAAACGAGAAAACTTTCCGACCCGAGAAAGACGCTGGCAAGCGCCGCAAACGACGCTGCGCGCGGACTGACCCAGAGGAGGGAAAACCGATACACGCCCACCGCAAGGAGCACGATGACAGCCATTTGCACTGCCATGTAGGCCATGTTGAGACCGATGAGCCTGGAGATCAGTGCGACCCACTGTTGCGGCAACGGCGGATACGTCGTCTGAGAAAATCCGGCAAACCACTTCAGGTTCCACGGATTGAACCAGTGATGCACATAATGGGAAGCGAAAAAGATATGAAAATTCGCGTCGTAGGAGGCGAGGGGCAACTCCTTGATCAGAAGCGGCAAATGGATCGCGAAAGCCGCCATGATGATCAGGTACATAGGGATCGGCGGTGCAGCGGGCGCGACCGACTCAGTTCTCTTCACGGTACCTCTCAAAAGGCCTCGCATTCAGAATCACCGATGCACTGGCTGATCAGGAGATAAAATCCCGGGCGTGGTGCAGAGCGGTAGTCTATGCATACCACGAACGCAGAGTAAAAATCGAGCGAAATTCATGCGCGGACGCCGCTTTTATCTCTGTTTCCGTGTGTTCCATTACACCATGGAACTCCTGCGTTGTCGCCGGGAGATCCGGGCGTTTCTGGCGCAGCAGGCTCGGTACGAATCGACGGTGAGGGTTAAACGCAAAGACAGCGAGCAAGATGGCGAGAAATTGGAGTTCATTTGCTGCTCCGTTGCGCTAAACTAGCACCTAGTTGGCACAACAAATGCATCCATTCTCTGACAGACGCTCGCGCGGCGGCGTGCCTATTGCGCGTGTGCGAACCAACGCCTGGGGTCTTTTTGGAATCCAATGCGTTGAATCTCTACCAGCTCGCCCGGTGATCTATTGATTGTTACGCCTGCATCTTTGAAAACTGCCATTACGGTCGTGCTTTTCCTGGTGTTCTC
>DAHVZT010000122.1 GCA_027323885.1 Acidobacteriaceae bacterium | reverse complement strand
GGGTGATGCAGCGCGCGAGTTCGTGATATTGCGCGCGATCTTCCTGCCGCTGCACGGCCTCGAAGACCTGCGGGTCCGCCCGGGTGGCCAGCACGTTCACACCGGAGCCAGCGAGACTCGCGAAGATTCTCGCCACCTGGCCCGCCGTTTTGCCGGACGAAAAGATCACTTCCGGCATGCCCGTGCGCAGAGTACGGTGATGGTCTACCTTGGCAAAACCCAGGTCCTCAAATGGAAGGTTGCGCAGGCGTTCACACGCTTCGTCCGCAGACGTCTTCCCGTCCTGAACCTCCTGCAGAATGCGCTGAAGCTGCTCGCGAGTCATCGAACGGCTTCCGCGGAACTCGTCTTTTCCCGGCTCGTCTGCCCGGCCAGAAACGCTGCGACCGCAGCCTGCATGACCTGCTTCAAGGCGGCACCATTTTTCTCCGCCAGCTTGCGGCAATCTTCATACTCCGGAGAGCAGGTCATCATCTCGCCATCCTGCGTTCTGCCAATCTTCATTGGGACCGTACCCCACTCAGTTTCCACATTCACAAAGCTTCGATTCAAGATGTGCTTTTCTTCTTCGCGGTAACGCAAGCCGAGTGTGGTGGTCTCCTGAAAGATCAACTTCTGCAGCCGGGGCGCCTTTTCTGGCGAACAGACGACGGTCAACTGGATGCCGCTGCGGCCTTTTTTCATCACCACGGGCGTGCGCACCACGTCTGACGCGCCTGCGGCAAGCAAACGATCGGCAACGTAGGAGAGCAACTGCGGAGTTGCGTCATCGATCGTTGTCTCGATGATCCCGATCTGTTCGCGGCCGGCGGCCTGGCGGGAATGCCCAGAAGAGACGCGCGCCGTAGATTCTCCCACCACGAGGCGCAACACGTTAGGCCGCCCTGGAGGATTGTTCGACCCCGCTCCGTAGCCGGTGGCCTGCATTGACATCGCGGGAAAGGCGGACGACTTGACCTGCAGAGCCCGAAGCAACGCAGCGCCGGTGGGCGTCACCAGTTCCTTCTGCACGCCGGAAGAATAAACGGGAAGATCGCGCAACAATTCCAGCGTTGCAGGCGCGGGTACGGGGAACGTTCCATGGGCGCAATGCACGTGCCCTCCGCCGACGTTCAGTGGCGAGCAAATCCACTCATCGATCTGCAACCAGTGGCAGCCAGCAGCAGTGGCCACAATGTCGACAATCGAATCGAGCGCTCCTACTTCATGGAAGTGAATCGTCTCAACGGGCACATTATGGATTTTGGCCTCCGCCGCACCCAGCCGTTCGAAGGCATCCAGCGCGGTTTGCTGGACGGTTGAGGCGAGTGAGGAGTCAAGAATCATTTTTCGAATGACGGAAAGAGATCGGCCGTGCGAATGACCCGAATGGGAGCCTTGGCCCGGATGTGAATGTCCCGCGTCGCCCGCGCCGTGGGAGTGGGTAGCTTCTTCGTGCGGATGCTCATGGTTATGGGAATGGTGGTCTTTACCGCCGGTCAGAGCTTCGGCGGGCCGGCCATCCTTTGTAAGCACGTCAACCTTCGTGGCGCTGATCCCACTGCGATCCACACGCCCGGCCCGCAATTGTGCCTCAATTCCCAGACTGGAAACGGCATCTTCCAGCACGCTCAGCGGTACACCGGCATCAAGCAATGCGCCGAGAAACATGTCGCCGCTGATTCCGGAAAAGCAATCCAGATATGCGATTTTCATACGCCGCCTTCCCGGTGCGCTTCCTGGACAGGCGCGCGCCGTATTTCCGAGGCCGGCAACACGGCATTCATGGAACCGGACCGGTATCCTTCGATGTCCAGCGTGACGTATTTATAACCGAGATGTTTGAGAGCCGAGGCGAGCCGGTCCATCCTTTCCAGGGAGAACAAAGACCCCATCTCGTCGCGTGCTATCTCCAGCCGCACCATGTCGCCGTGATGCCGCACTCGAAATTGCCTGAATCCCATTTCGGCCAAAATCTCTTCTCCACGCTCGATGCGCTGCAGCGTCTCCCGGCTTACAGGCTCGCCGTAGGCGATGCGAGAGGACAGGCACGCGGATGCGGGCTTGTCCCAGATGCGAAGATTCGCCTCTTGCGCCAATTGCCTTATTTCCCGCTTGGTGAGCTCTGCCTCCGCCAGCGGAGCGACCACGTGATGCTGGCGCGCCGCCACGTGGCCAGGACGGAATTCTCCAATATCGTCCAGGTTCATTCCGTAAGCGACTCCGGAGAAATGCAGCGTCGCGCAGAGATCATCCATGACGCGAAACAGTTCATCCTTACAGTGGAAACAGCGCATGCTGTCGTTTTTGATGTAATCGGGATTTTCCATTTCCTGGGTCGTGATGACCCGGTGCGGAATGCCAGACTCCTGCGCGAACTTCACCGCATCGCGCAAGTGAGCGCGGGAGAGGCTTGGAGAATCCGCAATGACAGCCAACATGTTCTG
>DAHVZT010000098.1 GCA_027323885.1 Acidobacteriaceae bacterium | reverse complement strand
GCTGGACGAACTGGCTCCCGCAACGGCCATGAATCTGCTTGGCGAATGGCGGGAGCTGCTTTCGATTCGGGATGAAGTCCTAAAAAGTCTGGAAGATGCGCGCAAAGAAAAACGCATCGGCAAGGCACTGGAAGCCAAGGTCCGATTGGAGCTTCCTGCGTCCATGCAATCTCTGGCTCAGAAATACCAGCGGAGTTTGAAGGAGCTTTTCAATGTTTCGCAGGTGGAACTGGCTTCAGCCGAAGCGGACCTGCTGCAGGTGACTACCTTGCCTGCCGATGGCACAAAATGTGCGCGCTGCTGGAATTACTCAACCCGCGTCGGCGAAAGCCAGCAGTGGCCCACTGTATGCGAACGATGCGTGGCGGCGCTTGAGGCGATCGGCGTGGCTGGAACCGTGCAATGAGCTCTGCTTCTCGCTCACCTGCGCGGTTCGCTCATCTCAAGCTTCTGCTGATTTCCCTCGCCGTTTTCATCGCGGACCGGCTCAGCAAGCTCTGGATCATCGCCCACATCCCGTCGGGGCAGGACATCACCGTCATCCCGCGATTTTTCCGGCTCACGCACGTCTATAACAACGGCGCCGCGTTCAGTTTGTTCGCGGACACATCCTCGCCGGATAAAGTCCGGTTGATGCTCATTACGTTTACGGTAATCACGATCGCAATTGTGCTGGGCGTATTCTGGAAAGCCGGCCGCGTGATCAACACAACCAGCATTGCGCTTGCGATGATCCTCGGCGGGGCTGTGGGCAATCTTTATGACCGCCTGGCCTATCGCTACGTCATCGATTTTCTGGCGTTCAACATCTTCGGCTATCACTATCCGGATTTCAACATCGCCGATTCCTGCATTGTCATCGGCGCATGTCTTCTGCTCCTGGAAGTTTTTCGCTCGCCCAAGGCGCTCCTGGCGGAGTAACTCCCGCGCATCCGTTTTGCGTTTCGCTGCGCCTATTTGTTAATGTCCTCAAACGCAAACCTCCCGAGGTACATGGGATGCGACACCGGAGGTTTGGCGGTCGTAATATCGACGGGATAAGGCGCGCCGGTAAGGGTTGGGAATCCCCAGATGGTTCCTGTGTTCATGTCGACGACCATCTTCCCGAAAATCTGCGTGTTTCCATCTGTGGACCGCAGCATGGTTGAGCCGGGCTCAACGTAAAGCACGTCCCCCGCGGTGGTGGCCGGCAGAGTGGTCTGCGCCTGCGCGGCTCGCGGGCGTACATACGGACGAACAGCAATCGCCACCAGCGCAAATGCGATGATCGATAAAAGAATGTTGGTTGTCGTATGCAGTCTCATACTCTCTCCCGGTTGAGATTCTCTATCTATTCCGATATGGAGGTTGTCTTTGTCATTCTGAGCCTTTCGTATTCGCGGCGCAAATGACGTCAACTGTCAACCTGTAAACTAGAAGATGCGGCAATGTGCCTGTTCGCACAGTGCCAGCCCCTTGTAGGTGTCCTGACCCCGATGGATCGCATCACCGTTCGCGGCGCGCGCGTTCACAATCTGAAGAACATTGACTTTGAAATTCCGCACGGCGTGATGACGGTCGTCACGGGCGTTTCAGGATCTGGCAAATCCTCGCTTGCGTTCGATACGATCTACGCGGAAGGCCAGCGCAGGTACGTCGAGTCCCTATCAGCCTACGCGCGGCAGTTTCTGGAGCGGATGGAAAAACCCGACGTCGATCACATCGACGGTTTGGCGCCGGCCATTGCGATCAAGCAAAAGAACACGACGCGCAATCCGCGCTCCACTGTGGCGACAGCTACGGAGATTTACGATTATCTGCGATTGCTCTACGCGCGCTGCGGAACGATGTATTGCCTGAACTGCGGCGGCATCGTAAAACGTGACAGCGTGGATGAGATCGCCACAGAAATCCTAGGCATGGAAGCAGGAACACGGCTGCTGGCGCTGTTTCCGGTCGTACTGCCGGAACTTGGCGAAGAGAACAAGGATGCGGCCGCAAAGAAAAAAGCCGCGAAGAAGGCCGTTACGAAGAAAACTGCCAGCCGGCCCACAAAAAAGGACGGCAAGCCAATCACGAAAGCGGAGGCGGCTGCTAT
>DAHVZT010000074.1 GCA_027323885.1 Acidobacteriaceae bacterium | reverse complement strand
CTCATCTTGGAGGTTCCTGCTTTCGGAACCGTTACGGTCACTAACCCCACCAATGGTGACACAGTCAGCTCGCCCGCAAAGTTTGTCGCCACGGCAACGGCGCCGGATTGTTCGAGGGGTGTGTCGGCCATGGGAATCTATGTAAATAACGAGTTGAGGTATGTCGTGAACGGGAGCAGCATGAATACCACGCTGCAATTGGATCCGGGCGACTACAGCAACGTTGTAGTTCAGGAGTGGGATGGCTGCGGAGGAGCTTCGCTGACCAGGGAGTCCATCGCCGTCACCGGGTTGACTGGGGTATTCGTGACTACGCCCACTCCCAACAGCACGGTTGGCACGGTTGTCAAATTCGCGGCGACTGCCTCCACGAGTACGTGTCCTCAGGGAGTAGGCGCAATGGGGATTTACGTGAACAACGTGAGACAGTATGTCTCGCCGGGGTCCAAGCTAAGCACGCAGCTGACCCTGAACACAGGCCTGCAGCACGCAGTGGTACAGGAGTGGGATTACTGCGGTGGTTCTGTTACTACACCCGTTAACCTGAACGTGCAGGCTTCCACGCCTCCGCCCAGTGGGGCGAACACCTTCCATAGCCTGCAGGCCAATAATGAATGGGTGAGCTGGGGTCAGGTGGCGCCGAATTTTGTGGACTGCTCGCCCTCTCCCTGCCAAAACATCCAGTGGTCACACTCGCTGGGCGTTCAATCACCATCCCTCGATGGGAATGCGACTCAATACACGCTTGGCGGACCTGATGGCACGGCCCCGTATGGAGATGTGTTATTCACTCTGCCACTGATTGGCGTAGGTTCCACTCAGGGCCTTCCCGATACGAATCACACGTTGTTGCCGACACTGCACAACTTCACGTACGACACAGATGTCTACGTGACCAACATCGGAATCACGCAGGCACTCGAATTCGATGTAAGCTTGTGGCTCGATGGCGGCAATCCCGGCATGACGTTCGGCACGGAGTGCAACTATCTCGGCGATAAGGACTGGGATGTTTGGAACAATCAGACAGGCCACTGGGTCTCCACCGGAGCGCCATGCTTGCTGAAGAATGGATGGAATCATGTGACGATCCAGCTCCAGCGGCAGACCGATAACAGCACACTGTATCAGTCCATCGCGGTGAATGGGACGGTCAATCCTATCAATGTCAGCTACCCGCCTACTCAATCGCCTGCGGGCTGGTACGGGCTGAATGTGAACTTCCAGATGGACGGCAACAACGTGGAATCACCGAACGTAGCGTATCTGGACAACCTGAGTCTGACCTACTGGTAGACGACAGATTCGCGCCTGCGGCATGTGCTGCAGGCGCGAAACGGGCAAGCGAAAGTCGAGTGGGAAAAAACAGAGCAGAACATGGAGGGGGATTGCAACCGGCCGGTCGCAATCCCCCTCCATGTTTTTTGGATCAGCGTGTTTTTTGGATCAGCGTGAGGTGTGTACCGGGCAACTATTCTGCTTGAACAATGTAGTGGCCAGGCTTGGAAAGTGTAATCAGGGCCCGCTTTCCGCTTTCTGCAGGTGTGCTCGAATGTGCTTGTCCATTCACCTTTACTGTTGCGTTCTGTTGAGACACCGGAACGGAAAGGTTCGCTACGGTGTCCGGAGGCAGATCGACAGTCGTTTCTATGCCCGCGTGCTTGCGAACGCTTACATTGAGCATGCCACGAGGAGTCGGCTCGCCGCCCTTGGCCCATTGAAGGTCGATGAGGTCCGGGCGAATGTCTACAGTGGAGAAACCTGCTCCTGTCGGGTGGATGCCGAGAACCTGCTCCATGAGCCACGGCGTCACGCCGGTCGACCAGCCATGCGCGAGGCTGACCCGGTAACCGGACATATTGTCGGCCTGCAGAGATGCATGAAAATCGTCTTTGTACCAGGAGGGATCGTAGCCCTCCCAGAAGCTGGTGGCGCCCTCATCGACCATGCCGCCCCAGTATTGGCGAATCCAGTTCAGAGCGGCTTGCCGATGGCCCATCTGCGCCATGGCGCTGATGACGTAGTAGTTGTAATAAGGCGTGATGATGAGCGCATTGTACTTGATATGTCCGACGCTCGCGAGCGAGGCTTTCCAGATGGAATCGTACTGCGAGGGATCGGCCACACCCGACAGGACGGCCATGGCGTTGGTCTGCCAACGCGGGCCGAAGGAGTTGGTCGACGTATCTAGCAGATACTGTTGCGCGGCAGCTTTCATTTTGGCGGCCTGCTGCTCAAACTGCTGAGCATTGCTGTTGTCGCCCATCTGGCGGAGCAGATAAATACCCTGCTGGAAAGCGCCATAAAATTCCATTTGCGTGGCTCGGCGTGCTTCCGGCGTATCGCCATTCAACTCGGGCGACCAGTCCACAAAAGGCCATGAGTGTGTCTGGTTCGCGTAAAGAGTGCGACTGTCCAGTTCGGTTTCCATGTATTGCATCAGTTGAACCAGTCGATCATGAAAGCTGGCGAGCTGTTGCTTCGACCCGGTGTGCCGGTAGTATTCCGCCTCGCCTGTAATCCAGAAAGCCGAATATCCGGCGATCCCATTCACGTTTCTTTTGATAGGAGATTTCCCCATCAAGTGATTCAGCGTCTCCTCCATCAAAAAATGGTCAGCGAATGTGTCTTCAATGGTTCGTCCACTTACATCGAGATCTCCCATCCAGCGTCCCCGGTCTCGTTTCGGCGCGTCCCAAATGTCATCCTGCATGCACAGGTGCGCCGTGTAGGCGCCAATGGACCACATCTTATTCAGCCTGGCATCTGAGGATTCAAAGAAGCCGTGGTACGTCACGGGATAATTGATTCCCGCCAGCTCAATGGATTGGAAGCGGGTGTCTTCGCCCCCGGTAAAGCGAACGAGTGCGTAGCGGAAGGCACTCTTTGGCCCATACACCGTGGCGTGCGCAGGGACATGCAGGGGGTCCACGCCCAGATACGGATCATGAAGCGCTTCCGGCTCGGATTCGCCGTACTGGACCGTCACATCGCTTGGCTGGTCGGAGTCTGAATGGATTGCCAGCCTGCCTACGACTTCGCGCCCGAAATCCAGGAAGATTTGCGGCTCCGTTTCGTCATCAAGCTTCCCTTTGGGAAGCTCTACGCGGAATTCACCTTGCGCATCGGGAACACTCGCGCTGGTCAGCGCGTCCGTATTGAAAAGGTGCCCAGTCCCGGCATAAACACGGCTCACGCGCATGGCTGGAAGTCTGTACTGCTGCAGGAAGGGCGAAATGCCATCGTAGCCGGGCCAGTTATAAAGGCCGGCATCGGCGTTCCATTGCAGAAAATCGATCGAGCTGTCCGGGCTTCCAAGACTATCTGCGGCGGCCCAGGAACTGTCGTTGAAGTCCGTATTCTCCCATCCGGCGGCGGCTTGCATGGAAGCCTTCCACTGCGCATCGCTGAGAACCAGGGGCGGCGCGACAACATCGCGTTCTGCGGGCATGAGCTTGACGAGCAGAACCTTGCCGCGTGTGAGCTGGAGGCTGCGAGGATCATCCGCATCGTTGCCTACATCCGGCCCACGGACTGCTTCAATGGCCAGGACGTTTTTGCCTTTGCGCAGAAAGTGCGACACGTCACAGGAGAAAACGCGGATTCCCAATGGCATATCGAGATTGGCCTGGAATGTTTGCGCTTTCTGGCCATTGAGGTAGATGGTTGCCGACCTCGGCCCGGCCACATACAGGGTCGCGTGTTCCGGCAGCGATTCAACCTGGAAGCTGCGCCGGAAATAATGGCTGCCAAGCTCCTGAGTGGCGCCTCTTATCCAGTCTGCACCGCTGGCCCGATTCACCGGCACCTCGTCCTCTTTGGTCCAGATATATTGTTCCGGCAACGGAGCATGAGTTTTGGCTTCCAACGGCAGCCCTGGAGGCAAATGCCGAGCCGGATCCAATTGGTCGTTTGGGATAGGGGTGGCGGTTCGAACAGCGCGTTGTGCCGCGAGATATGGAGCCGATACCATGGCCAGCGACAGGACGATTGCAGCAGGAAAAGAATTCATGTTGCCTCCACAAGGTTGACGAACTTATGTTCGAAGTCATTTTAGGCTGAGACCCCCGTTGGCCTGCAGATAGTTCCCATATCCCACAACCAGGGTGGAAGCCACCAGCAGAGCAAGGCCGGCCGCGACGAGGCTGCGTGTCCGAAAGCTGGTGCCGCGCCATTCATGGATGACGATTCCCCAGATCGTCGAGAAAATGATGATGCTGGCCATGTGCAGCGTCCAACTGGAGAAATCATACTTCCCCATTTTGGTCTGGCCCATGCTGTAAAAGAAAAACTGAAAGTACCAGGTAATGCCGGCAGCGGCGGCCAAAAGATAATTGAGCGCCAGCAAGGCCGGAGACAACTTCGCCGGCAGTTTCGAAGCAGGGCCAAGAGAGTACTCCCGGAATTCCTCTTGGACGGGAGGTGGCACCGCGGATGCCGCGTCGGACGGAGCATGGAGGGAAGCGTCCATTTTCGCTGGAAGGCCAAGATACTGACCGGCAGAACGATTACGCAGCAGAAGGATCAGGCACCAGAGAAAGTTGGTGGTAAACCCGCCCAGCAGTACGACTACCAGGACGGGCAGGTTCTGCCACAACTCGGAGCGGTGTTGACGGACCAGATTGTGTTGCGCGATCTGCGCGATGGGCTTCCCTGCGGCCAGTCCGTAGGCAAAGCAGGCACTCATGACGCCGGCGAAAATAGAGACCGCCAGACCTTTACCATAGTGAAACTCGCCGACGGTTTTCTTTTTCTCTTCCGTAGAGAGTTCCTGTTCCTTGGATCTGCCCGCCAATCCGCTAAACACAATTCCCAGCACGCAAACGCCTATGCCCAGCAAAATGAATTGGCCGGAGGTCTGATGGACGATGGTTCCCATCTCGCCCTCGAAAATTGGCGGCATCAGAGTTCCAAATACCGTGCAGAGTCCGAGGGCGATTGGATAGCCAAGGGCGATACCAAGATAACGGATGGACAGGCCAAAGGTAAGCGCGCCGAAACCCCACATGCAACCCCAGAAGTAGGAGAAGAAGATACTCGACGATGGCGCGGTGTGGAGGATCACGAAGAGATCGGGAACCAGCGCGAGCGCGATCAGGATTGGCGCGAGAATCCAGCTGAAGACGCCCTGAAGCAGCCAGTAAGTCTCCCAGGACCAGCGCCGGATTCCGCGAAACGGAAGATAGCAACTCGCGGACGCCAGGCCGCCGAGCCAATGGAAGATGACGCCAAGCAAAGGATCTGCGCCCAAATTGCCCCCAAAGGAAACAGAAAACGCGCGTGTTCAGATACAGCAGGATCTCTCGTCCAGCGGCGCTACGCGTAGCTGGAAGCAGTGGATCGATTCTTGCTGCTGCGTTCCCTGGCGGTACGTTCGATATATCCGCTCTCGCGGAGCGCCTGGAGTGGATCCTGTGGCAGGCCGCGGGCATGCCTCCACGCCCGCAAAGTACCCCGGACGTCGCTCCAAAATGCCGAGCGCAGGCACTCTTCGGCTTCTACCAGGCGACACTCCTGCTGGAACGTTGCAAGTTGCTGGTAGTCCACCAGACACGCTTTCGCGTACAACTCCTGTGCGGTAACCACCGTTTGCACCATCGCTTCGACCTTACTTTTCATGTTATGGCTCTGATCGATGACGTAGGCAGGTGGAATCGCGTCGGGATGCTCCCACTGGTAGGACTGAATCTCATGGAAAATCCGGAATACCTGATAGGGATCGATTGACCCTAGGGTAAGGTCGTCGTCAGCGTAGCGGCGATCGTTGAAGTGAAGGCCGCCCAGCATCCTTTCGTGCTGCAACCACGCGAGAATCTGTTCAATGTTCTGCGATTGATAATGGTGGCCGGTGTCGACAAGCACTTTTGCCTGCGGGCCAGCCGCACGTGCAAACAGCAGCGCCATGCCCCAATCGGCAATGTCGGTGTGGTAGAAGGCCGGTTCGAACGGCTTGTACTCAACCAGCATGCGCTGACCTGGGGCGAGCGCCGCATGAGTGGCGGCAAGACCTTCAGCAAACCACTCAATGCGGTGACGAATATTCTGCGCGCCTGGATAGTTCGAGCCATCCGCAAACCATAACGATACGTCCACATTGTCCAGTTCACGCGCAATGGCCACGGACTCAAGAACATGATCCAGCGCGTGCTTTCGTATGCCGGGGTCTGGATTGCCAAACGAGCCAAACTTGTAAAGCTGACTTTCAAACGTGTTTGGATTAATTGCGCCCGCGCGAATCCCATATTGCTGGCTCAGGCTGCGAACCTCCGCCACGCTCTTCAGGCCAGCCGGAAAATCCCATAACACATGGAGCGCCATGCTTGGACTGGCGCCGGTGAGGTGATGGACCTGGGCTGCGTCAGCAAACTTCTCTTCCAATGTGTGTGCGGCGGACGGCTGCAGATACTTGCCGAAGCGCGTACCTGTGTTGGCAAAGCCCCAGGACGGAATCTCAATCGTGAAGCGGTCCAGCCGCTTCCAGAGCTGTTCCTGATCGGGTGTATACGAATTCTGATTGGCTGTCATGCGTGTCTTTCCTCGGAAACCTGGGTGTTGACCTGCGGCACAGACGTGCTCCTGACCGGCGATCCTGCTGTGTACGCGCCCGAAAAACTCTCTGCATCCGCGCAGGTCTGGGCAAGCACTCTGGCCCACTTTGAAATCTTGTCCTGACTGGCGGTTGTCCCGGTCCTTGGTTCCAGAGCAGCCAGCTGGACTGCAAAATTGCCAAGCGTGGAACTCTCCGCCGCGCCACAGATCACTTCCAATCCTGTTGCTTGCCGGGTAAGTCGATTCAGCATTTTGTTTCTGCTGCCTCCGCCGACAACGTACAGGCGTTGAAAG
>DAHVZT010000068.1 GCA_027323885.1 Acidobacteriaceae bacterium | reverse complement strand
ATCGGCAACTTGTGGCCGGATATTCCAAGTCATTGCCTGGCGGCGGTCTGTTGGTTCATATGGCTAACGATCAGGATGTCCAATCCAAACTATCCACCAGCCCCAGATAGCAATATGAAAACTCAATTTTTCACGAGTTTTGGGCTGGCGAGAAAATATTCAACCGATAAACATGGTGGGCGAGGCGGGAATCGAACCCACAACATCCGGCTTAGAAGGCCGGTGCTCTATCCGATTGAGCTACTCGCCCGGCGCGCGGTTCCGATTTTCACGCGGTTTTGCTCTATTGTAGCGTCGCCGAATGCTGTGAGAATCGCCCCACGAATCCAGAACCCGCCAGATCGCCAAAGCCCAGATAACCAGACCTATTGCGCCTCAATTTGATTGGCGATTTTGTTGTACTCGGCCTTGGAGATAATTTTGCGGCGCTCCAACTCGATGGAATTCTTGTAAGGTCGGCCGGCGATGATTCTGTCGGCTGCGGCATGATCGATGCCAGGCAGTGTTTCCAGGTCCGCCGCGCTCGCGCGATTGATGTTTATCGGGCCTTTTTTCTTCAATCCATCGAAGACGCCCTGGGCCATCGCTTTCGCGTCCCGTGCTGCCGTGGCCGTTGCGTTGGCGGTGTTCTGGCGTATCTGATCCGGACTGGGGCTTTGGGGCGTGCACCCGAGGAGTCCGAGCAGGCCAACCAAACCGATGCTTGCGAGTGCGGTCGATTTCATGCCGCGATTATATCGCCGGATCGCGTCTGCGTTTGCCTGCGGAAGAGAAACAGTTGAAAGTGTTGTTCTACATTTGCTCCGTCAGGCCTACTCCGGTATGAAGCTGCTCTTACGCGCAATCCAATCAAGGGCCGCTTCGCAAGCAAGCAGCGCGCCATGGTGTGTTGCTCGCCTGCTCAGGCCCGTCCGGCGAACTCTCCGGTCTCTGTCGTCACCTTGATTCTTTCGCCTTCCTTGATGAAGGGTGGAACGCGGATCTCCATTCCTGTCTCCAGCTTGACGGTCTTCGTTCCACTTCCACTTGAGGAGTCACCTTTCGCGCCTGGTTCGGCGTAGGTCACCTTCAACTCGACAAACATAGGCAGTTGCAGGCCGATAGGATTGCCGTTGTACTTGTGCAGTTGAACCGGAGTGCCCTCGGTAAGATAATCGAGCGCGTTTCCCAGCATGGCGCCGGTCAAAGTCAGCGTTTCATAACTCTCCTGGTCCAGAAAATAGGAGCCATCGTTGTCGCTGTAGAGATAGGTGGCAGGGACCAGCTGAACGTCCGGTTCCTGGAATCTCTCATTGGCCTTGAATGTTTTCTCAAAAACGGCGTTGGTGAGCAAGTTGCGCACCTTGAGGTGGACGAGCGTCTGCCCGCCCCGCGCGGTCGGCTTGCTGATGTCGGAGTCGAGGCAGACGTACGGAACATTCTCTATTTCGAACAGGGTCTTGCGCTTGATGTGAATCGCTTCCAGCAGTGCGGCCATGAATTCCTCGGGACGGGTGTGTTCAAAAGACTTATGCGTTCCCTTCAGTATAGGTGAGGGATATTCGGCGTATCCGGATGAGGCGCAAGTGCGCCCATGTTTCCGGGAGCGTCCAGGATTTGAAAGGTGTGCCGCCAGAGGCGTATGCTAGGCAGCGTTACGGGTGGTATCCCGCAAAGGCCGGGATGTTGGCCAACAGGGAACTGCACTGGAGACATTGATGAGTCTGACTGAACCGCGCAGCGCAAATACTGGCGCTGCAGCTTCCTCCTCCCTGAAAATCACTATCCCGATCCTGCAGGAAAAAAAGCGCAACCATGTGCCGATCTCCGCGTTGACCGCCTATGACTATGCCATGGCGCGTCTGGTGGATGAATCCAGCATCGATCTGGTGCTAGTCGGCGACTCGCTGGCCATGGTCATGCTGGGCTATGAGAGCACGCTCCCCGTCACGATGAATGAGATGGTGCTGTTCACCCGGGCGGTTCGGCGAGGCGTGCGGCGCGCACTGCTTGCGGCGGACATGCCCTACGCTTCTTACCATGTGGACGCGGCGGAAGGCGTGCGCAACGCTCTGCGATTTGTGCAGGAAGCCGGAGCCGAGGCGGTCAAAGTGGAAGGCGGCCGCAATCGGGTCGAGCTGGTCCAGCGTATGACCGACGCGGAGATTCCCGTAATCGGGCACATCGGATTGACCCCGCAGTCGCTGCATCGAATGGGCGGCTACCGCGTGCAAGGGAAGTCTCTGCAGGCTGCGGAGATGTTGCTTGCCGACGCGCGCGCGCTGGAAGCTGCGGGAGCCGTGCTGCTGGTGCTCGAAGGTGTTCCGCGGGAAGTTGCGGCGCAGATCACGGCGGAGCTTGCGATTCCGACGATCGGCATTGGCGCAGGGCCGGAGTGCGACGGACAGATTCTTGTGTTGCACGATTTGCTGAATCTGACGTTCGCGCCGCCAGCGAAATTCGTTCGCCAGTATGCGGACGCAGCCACCCTGGTGCGCAGCGCGGTGGAAAACTATCGCAAGGACGTGACGACGCGCAGTTTCCCAGGCGACAGTGAAAGCTACCACTTGCCCCAGGAGACGCGCGACAGCTTTGCGCACGCCTCGCGACAGCGCCGCAAGGCATAGAGCTCCGTTGGAATGAGAGTTGTTGCCGAAATTCCAGAGACCAGAAGCGCCATTGCTCAATTGCGCGCCGTTCACGCATCTGGCACATCTCGCAGCGTAGGGTTCGTTCCTACAATGGGCGCTTTGCACGAAGGCCATCGGTCCCTGGTGCAGGCCGCGCGGCAGCGCTGTGATGTGGTGGTGGTCTCGATCTTTGTCAACCCCACGCAGTTCGGCCCAAATGAGGATTTCACCCGCTATCCCCGTACTCTGGAAGCGGACTGCCGAATGCTCGAAGCGGAAGGCGTGGATCTGGTGTTTGCGCCTTCGGCGGAGAGGATGTACCCGGCGGGATCGACCACACTGGTCGAAGTTGCTGGAATTGGCGATCGTCTGGACGGGGCGTCACGGCCAGGGCATTTTCGCGGTGTGGCGACGGTCGTGGCCAAGTTGTTCCACATCGTTCAGCCGGAGTTCGCGTTCTTCGGTCAGAAAGATGCGGCGCAGTTGGCGGTCTTGCGGCAGATGGTGCGCGACCTGAACATTCCGGTGGAATTGGTAGCTTGCCCGATAGTGCGCGAGCCGGATGGCCTGGCGATGAGTTCCCGAAATCGTTATCTCTCCGCGGAACAGCGGCGTCAGGCACTGGCGATCTGGCGCGGACTGGAAACGGCTGGCAAGATGGCCCGGTCTGGAGAGCACCATGCAGAGGCGCTGCTGCATGCCGTGCGAACCGTTCTGCAGCAGGAACCCGCTCTGCGCGAAGATTACGTTGCACTGGTGGACCCGGACACTTTGCTGCCGGTTGCAAGCATAGAGCGCGGGGGCCTGCTCGCGGTGGCTGTCCACGTAGGGACAACCAGACTGATCGACAACATCCTGCTACCTGCTGGCAGTGCATTGTCGCAAGAAAAAGGCTAGGACGAGCGAGGACCTACTTTCTCTCTGACGTTAAGGCCGTATTGCGCGAGATGCGCCCGGTGAAACGCACGGATTGCCTGCAAGAAAGAATCGCAAGGGCAGATCGGCGGCTTTGCTGATCCCGATACGTGAGGTCACGCGGATCTCTCTGCAAGCGAAGTCATCCTGATACAGACCTAGATTGCCGCGCATATCTGTCAGGTCCGCGCCATTGTCGGTGGCTCGCGTGATCTGCAGCGCCTGGCAAAGCTTCCCCGGGCCGGAGGCCAGCTTCGACGGCGCGGATTTGTTTGTCATGCCTCGGTTCGTTCGCATCGCGTCCAAGCCCTCCAAGGGTTCCAGCGCCCGAATGAGGACGCAGCCTGGAAAGCCCTCGCCAAGACAGCTGACGTTCAGACAAAAATGCAGCCCGTAAATGCCGTAGACGTAGGCGTGACCCGGTGGACCGTAGAGCACCGCATTGCGCGGAGTACGTCCGCTGGCGGTGTGCGCAGCGGGATCGGATTCTCCCAGATACGCCTCGGTTTCCACAATGCGTCCGGTCAGGCGCTGCCTGCCAAACGAGCGGACGAGCAGCTTTCCGAGCAATCGCCGGGCGACCAGTTCCGGTTCGGCATCAAAAAAACTGCGGGGTAATGGCTGCATTTTCGCAGCTGCCAGCGGGTCAGCTGCCATGGGCGAGCCGGCGGACTTCATGCACCGGCTTTGGCGTCGTTCTGGAGCGCTTGCAGGACTTCCTCGGCGTGTCCTTCAGGTTTTACTTTGGGAAACTTCTTAAGGAGCCGACGATCGGGCCCGATGAGAAATGTGGTTCGTTCAATGCCGATGACTTTCTTGCCATACATATTTTTCTCGCGCAACACGTCAAACTGCTTGCAGACGGTTTCGTCCGTGTCGGCCAGCAGCGGGTAAGGGAGACCGTATTTTTCCCTGAATCTTTTCTGCGCTTTTGGGGTGTCGCGCGAGATTCCGAGAACCACGGCGCCAGCCTCTTGAAGTTTGCTGAAGGCGTCGCGAAATCCGCAGGCCTCAATGGTGCACCCTGGGGTATCGGCTTTCGGATAGAAGAACAGGACCACAGGTTTACCGGCAAAGTCGCTCAGGTGGACCGTTTCCTCGTCCTGGTTTTGAAGCGTAAAGTCATCTACTTTGTCATGGGGTTCCATGGAGATTGTCCTTACATGAAGAGAGTACGCAGCGCGGTTTTCGTAAAAACCGCAAGCGCTTTGCAATTGCAATTATGTCGCAGATCGCCGCGGGCCGTCACATGGACGCTTCGCAGCGCGGCGTTCTTCCTGTGTCTGGTATTCGCGTTCCATCCTTCCCTTGCATTCGCGCAGGTCTCCAGCCCAGCAGTAGGGACAGACGCGACCGCACAGAGCGCGACCAAGCAGCAGCCGCCCGATCTTATGCTGCGCTCCATCGCGGTGCTGGAGTGGGAGGGTCCGGCGGGGAAGCCGGTGAACTCTCTGCTGGTGCCTGTGGCAATCTATACCGACGATCGCTTTATGGACGGGGACAACTATCTTGCCAATCCCGTTCCGCTGCCGGTACAAAGCGGGACGCAGTACGTTTTGCAGCGTAGTGGTGTGCCGCAGGGCACGTACGATCTGGATGCCGCTGGAAAGCTGCGTGGCCAATGGTTCGGCTCCGGAACCTGGGAGCCGCTGCATGCGGCCAATCCCTACGCCCAGGCAGCAAGCGCCAATCGAGGCGACCCGGACCGGCCGCATTTCAACGCGCAGGCGGATAGCGGTCCGGACACTCATAAGCTTCCGACGCTGCATCGCAGGCCACCAAAAAACATTCCGCCGCCGGATCCCAATCGGCCTGTAATGGCGTACGGCACCCCGCCGCCGAACATCCTTGCCAACTACTCTGCCAAAAATGCCGCTCCCAGGCAGCAAATGGTGGCGGTTTCCGACGCTTCGCCGCACCCAGTGATCGACTGGAGCTATCGCTGGCCCAATGACGCGGCGAGGAAATCCATGCAGCAGCAGGTGCAGCTTTTAGCTCAGCGGCTGCTGCAGCATTTCATGGCTCAGCAGGCCAAAACGGCTGCCGACGCGGCGGCGGCAGCGGCGGCTGCGGAAGAAGCCGAGGAGAAGAAAACTCCGCAATTGGTTGTGCGGGCAAAAGCCAAGCCGGCGCCGTCTCCCGCTCCCAAGCCAGCGCAACCGGCGCTTCCGGCCCTGACCAATGTGGACTTCCGCTGCTTTGCATTCACACAAACCGATGCCGCCTCCCAGAAGACGCCGACTTGCATCCTGTCTGCGGACTCGCCGGTGGCCAATGGCCCTACGAAGTACGTGACGGTCGTTGCGAAGCCAGACATCTATGGCGTTCCACAGGCCATTTCCCAGTCCGTCAGCGACGGAACCGATCTGAACGCCCATCCACGCGTGCGCCTGGTAGACGTGCTGGATGCGGCGGGAGATAACAAGGGATATATCCTTTTCGAGATCGATGGAACGACGGACCGGCAGTTCGGAATCTATGCGATGAAAGATGGAAAACCGAAGCTTGTTTACATCACGAAAAAAGTGCCGTTTTGATGGAAGTAGCCGTCCTAATCTACTTTCCGCGCGGGCGCCAGCGTTTCCATCGCGCACTGCGCGGCTTCGAGCGTGGCGCGTACTTCCATTTCTCCGTGCGCGAGTCCGACAAAGGCCGCTTCAAATTGAGACGGTGGGAGCCAAACGCCCTGGTCGAGCATGGCGCGATGGAAGGCTGCGAATGCTTTTGTGTCGCACCGCGTTGCGCTGGCGTAGCTGGTGATGGGCTCGCCGGAGAAAAACCAGGTGAACATCGAACCTGCGCGATTGGTTGTCAACGCGACTCCGTGTTTGCGCGCGATCTGCGCCACCCCTTCGGCGATTGCGGCGGAGGTTTTCTCCAATTGCGGATAGACCGTATCGCGATGCTCAATCAGGTGGCCGACAGTTGCGATGCCCGCGGCCATCGCGAGTGGGTTGCCGCTTAGGGTCCCAGCCTGGTAGACCGGTCCCAGCGGCGCCAGCATCCGCATGATTTCAGCCCGGCCGCCAAAGGCCCCGCATGTTAAGCCGCCGCCGAGGATTTTTCCCAGGCAGGTCATGTCCGGCCGGATCCCATAAACCTCCTGCGCTCCGCCCAGTGCGAGCCGGAAACCCGTCATGACTTCATCGAAAACGAGCAGCGCGCCGGAGCGTTCGGTGATTTCCCTGAGCGCCTGAAGATAACCGGGTTGCGGTGGGATGCAGCCCGCATTGCCCACAACCGGTTCAACGATGACGCAGGCAATCTTGTCTTGATATCTGGAAAACGCCGCTTCTACAGCGGATACGTCGTTGTACGGCAATGCCAGCGTGTGTTGAATCGCTTCTTCCGGCACGCCTGCGGAGCCGGGAATACCCAGCGTTGCCACGCCAGAACCGGCTTTGACGAGCAGAGCATCGGAATGGCCGTGGTAGCAGCCCTCGAATTTGACGAAGAATTTGCGCCCGGTAAAGGCGCGTGCCAGCCGGATGGCCGACATGGCCGCTTCCGTCCCCGAACTGACGAAGCGGAGCATTTCCACGCTGGGAAACGCCGTGTGGACCATCTCGGCAAGCTCGGCTTCCGCAGGCGTGGACGCACCGAAGCTGGTGCCTCGCGCCGCTGCTTCCTGCACGGCGCGCACGACATGCGGAGCAGCGTGGCCCAGAATCATGGGTCCCCAGGAGCCGAAATAATCGAGATACTTGTTGCCGTCGGCATCCCATAAATACGCGCCCTCGGCGCGAACCACGAGAGGCGGTTCGCCGCCGACAGACTGAAAAGCTCTCACGGGCGAATCCACGCCGCCAGGCAGGAGTTGCTCGGCACGCCGGTGCAGCACTCGGGAGCGTTCCAAAATGCGAGTCATGGCTTTCAGTATAGAAGTTGAACCGGCCGGCGGAATCCGGAGAAAGTGGGTAGAGCGGGGCTGCCGCCGCTCGATGCTACACTGATGCTTCCCGGTAGCTTTGCTGCTCTCGTGCTCCGCGCGATACTGCTCTGAAGTTGAGAGCGGGCTTCATCCGCTTACCGGCATTCTGTAATCTTTGGAACGCGACGCCCGTGCCCAGCAAGCCCGCACCTAAAAAAGCTCCTGCCGCCACCTACGCCGACGCTGGCGTGGACGTATCCAGTGGCGACCGGACCAAACAGCGCATCAAATACCTGGCCCAGCGAACCTTCAACAAGCAGGTGCTTAGCGAGATCGGCGGCTTTGGCGGCCTGTACAAGCTGGACCTGACGCGGCACCAGAATCCTGTGCTGGTTTCCAGCGCAGATGGCGTGGGCACCAAGCTGAAGATTGCGTTCGAAATGGATGTGCATCACACGGTCGGCGCGGACCTGGTCAATCATTGCGTCAACGACATCGCCGTCCAGGGCGCGGTCCCTCTGTTCTTTTTGGATTACCTCGCGACCGGTAAGCTCGACGGAGATGTTGCGGAAAAGGTGATCTCCGGAATGGCGGACGCATGCCGCGCCAATGGTTGCGCCCTTATCGGCGGCGAAACTGCGCAGATGCCCGGTTTTTACGCGGACCGCGAATACGACCTTGCCGGATTTATCGTCGGCGTAGTGGATCGTGAAAAGATTGTCACCGGAGCTGGCATCCGGCCGGGTGATCTGCTGGTGGGACTTCCTTCCACCGGCCTCCACACCAATGGGTACTCCCTGGCTCGCAAGCTGTTGTTTGAGGTCGCCGGCTACACGCCGGAGCTATACGTGAATGAATTGAAAGACAAAGCTGGCGTTGCGTTGATGAAAACGCATCGCAGCTATCTCAACATCATTCGTAAACTTGCCTCCGCCGACCTTGTCGCAGGCATGGCGCATATCACCGGCGGCGGCATCACCGATAATCTGCCCCGCATTCTTCCCAAGAATGTTTCCGCAAATGTCGAGCTTGGCTCCTGGCCTGTATTGCCGATTTTTGAGCATCTACAGATGCTGGGCAACGTGGAGCAGGAGGAGATGCTGCGAACTTTCAATATGGGTATCGGCCTGATCTGCGTAGTTCCGGTGGACAAATATAAACGGGTCAAGTCTCTGCTGGACAGGGCCGGTGAGCCCCACTATGTACTGGGAAAGATCATCAAAGGCGACCGCAAAGTTCTTTATAACTGACCGCAGATGACGCGTATCGGAATTCTTTTATCGGGCCGCGGGTCGAACTTCGTTGCTATCGCGGAGGCCATTCAACGCGCCAACAACGAAGCTGACGCAACCTCCGCGCTGCGGAATGCCCGAATTTCCATCGTGATTTCCAATCGCGCGGACGCGCCGGGCATTGCGGCGGCTCGGAGCCGCGGCCTGCCCTCAGCGGTGATTGAAGCGCGCGGGCGCACTCGTGCCGAGCACGACGCGGAAATCCTGACATGTCTGCAAGAGCATCAAGTCGAACTCATTTGTTTGGCTGGGTACATGCGCCTCCTGTCCCCCGCATTTGTCCGTGCGTATCCTCAGCGGATTTTAAATATCCATCCTTCTCTGCTGCCTGCTTTCCCCGGTCTGGATGCACAGCGTCAGGCGCTGAACTATGGCGTCGCCATCACCGGCTGCACGGTGCATTTCGTCGATGAGGAACTCGATCATGGCGTAATCGTTTTGCAACGTGCTGTGCCCGTGCTGGAGAATGACGAGGAGACCAGTCTGTCAGCGCGAATTCTGGAGCAGGAGCACCGGGCTTATCCGGAAGCTCTGGAGAGAGTACTGAGCGGACGCTATGAAATTGCCGGTCGCCGCTACGTGTTGCGCAATCGCGATGAGGCAAGCACCCCACCGGAGCTGAAAAAATGCAATTCGTAAAGGCGCATGCATGCGGCAATGATTTTCTCATCGTCAATGACATCTTTGCCGAGGGTCGTCATGCGGAGCTTGCTCGCAGACTGTGTGCGCGCAACACCGGCATTGGAGCGGACGGCGTGGAGTATCTGGCGCTGAACGATACAGGGCAATATTCCATTCGCCTGTTCAACGCAGATGGCTCGGAAGCTGAAATTTCAGGCAATGGAACGCGCTGCGTTGCCGCCTACCTGGCGCAGGAGGATGAGGTCGAATCGATCTCCATCCGCACCCATGCAGGGATGCGCCGGTGCCGCATTCTGCAACGCGAGCGTCCGCGCTACACGATCAGTACGGAAATGGGAGTTCCCCGCATTACACCGCAAACCGTCCGTCTGATGGACGGAACTGCCGTTGCGGGTTTTCATGTGTCCATTGGAAATCCCCACTTTGTGATTTTTGTCGAGGATGAGAGCTTCGCATTTTTGGGCCGTTCCTGGCAGCGCACTGGAGAAGAAATCGCGATTCATTCTGCATTTCCCGAGGGAACAAACGTCGAGTTTGTCCGGATAACGGGGCCGGACAGGATTGAATTTCGCATCTTTGAGCGCGGAGTCGGCCCGACACAATCTTCCGGGACCGGCAGTTCGGCTGTCGCGGCAGCTTCCATGCAGGTACGCGGCCTGCGGCGCAGATTGACGGTCGTTGCGGAAGGTGGCTCACAAATCGTTGAATGGCCGCACGAAGAATCGCAGCTGCTCCTGACCGGGCCTGCGGAAATCATCGCGCAAGGGGAGTGCCTGCTGGTATGAGCGCCGGCAATGGCAAGCTGATTCGCCCTCCCGCACTGCGCGTTGGCGACGCCGTGCGCCTGGTGTCCCCCGCGAGCTGGTTTGACCGGCAGCAGGTGGATCGGGGGATCGAATCCTTGCGACAGCTTGGCTACCGGCCCGGGCTGGCAGGCAATGCTCTCGCACGTTACGCGCAATATTCGGCCGGTACCGTCGCGCAGCGGCTGCAGGATTTGCATGATGCCTTCGCGGATCCTTCAGCGCGCGCGATTGTATGTAACCGAGGCGGTTACGGATCTGTGGAATTGCTGGATGGCCTGGATCTGGAATCGATTCAACGCAATCCCAAGCCTTTCGTCGGGTGCAGCGACATCACCACCTTGCTGACATGGTTTCACGATGCTACAGGCCTGGTGGTTTTCCATGGGCCCATGGCCGCGGGAGATTTCGCGCGTGGCAATGGCGTGGATTATGCCAGTTGGAAGGCGGCGCTTACCTCGGACGAGCCGTGGCAGCTTGATCAGGAAGCGGGATTGCGTGTGCTCCGTCCTGGGCACGCCGCGGGAAAGCTCTACGGCGGCTGTCTCTCGATGCTGGTGGCTTCGCTCGGTACGCCTTACGAAATTCAGACGCAGGATACAATTCTTTTCCTGGAAGATGTTGGCGTCAAACCATACCAAATGGATCGTATGCTGATGCATTTGCGCCTTGCCGGGAAATTCGACCGCGTTCGCGGCATCGTGCTGGGCCCCATGAAAGATTGCGTGCAGCCAGGCGCGCCGCAGGATCTGCTGGATGCGGTGCTGATGCGCGCGCTTGAGGATCTGGACGTGCCGATCGCTATCGGTCTGCGCTCCGGCCATGTTGTCGAGCGGAACATAACTCTGCCGATCGGAGTTCAAGCTGAACTGGACCTGAGCGGTACGCCGTGCTTGCGCTTCCTTGAGGCAGCGGTCACACTGGACGAACGAAGCGCATGAGCGAACCTCAAGGTTCCACCAAACATATTCACCTGATCGGCATCTGCGGGAGCGCCATGGCCTCGCTGGCGGGACTGCTGCAGTTGCGCGGCTGGCGCGTCACCGGTTCGGACAAGGCCGCCTATCCGCCAATGTCCGATCTGCTCGCCAAGCTGAACATTTCTGTCGCACAGCCGTTCTCTGAGGAAAATCTTAGCCCGCGCCCCGATCTTGTCATCGTGGGGAATGCAGTGTCCCGCGGTAACCCTGAACTGGAATATGTGCTGGACCATCGAATTCCGTTCCGTTCTCTGGCCCAACTGATCCATGAGGAGTTCCTGACCGGACGCGAATCTCTCGTGATTGCCGGAACGCATGGCAAGACGACAACGAGCAGTATGCTGGCGTGGACTTACGAAGTCGCCGGGCGCGAAAATGGGGCGCTCGCGCCGTCCTTTCTTGTGGGTGGCATCGCAGAAAATTTTGGTTCCAGCTTTGCGCTGCGTCCCACCAGGCCTTTCATTCTGGAAGGAGATGAGTACGATACGGCCTTCTTCGACAAAGGGCCGAAATTTCTGCACTATTTTCCGGACGCGCTGATTCTGACGCACGTGGAATTCGATCACGCCGACATCTATGCGGATCTGGACGCGGTGAAAATCGCATTCAAACGGCTCGTCAATTTAGTGCCGCGCAGGGGACGCATTGTTGCGTTTGACGCTTCAGAGAACGTGACGGAATGTGTATCGCGGGCCTACTGCGCTGTGGAGCGCTATGGATTTTCTGCGGACGCGTATTGGCGCATCGCGCAGCTTTCCATACAGGCACATCGCAGTCACTGGCGGATCGAAAAGGAAGGAAAGCCCTGGCTGGAACTGGAGATGCCGGTCGTCGGGGAGCATAACGTGTTGAATGCGACAGCCGCCGCGGCGCTGGCGTCTGGCCAGGGAATTCCCAAAACCGCCATCCAGCGCGCTCTCAGCACGTTTCGCAGCGTGAAGCGGCGTCTGGAGGTGATTGCCGAGATTGGCGGCATCATCCTGATTGACGATTTTGCGCATCACCCCACCGCAATTCGTGAAACGCTGCGCGCGCTTCGGCTGCAGTATCCCGATGCGCGGCTTTGGGCCATTCTGGAGCCTCGCTCCAACACTTTGCGTCGTAACGTTTTCGAAAGGGAACTGGCGGAGAGCCTTGCGTCGGCGGATGAAGTTGTTCTGGCTGGCGTGTATCAGGCCGTTAACATTCCGGAAGAGCAGATTCTGCATCCGGAGCGTGTCGTGCAGTCGTTGCTCGGTCGCGGTGTTTCCGCACGGCAGTTGCCGGATGTTCCCGAGATTGTCGAGTTTCTCGGTTCCCGGCTGCGATCGGGAGACGTGGTCGCAATCCTCTCGAACGGTGGATTTGACGGAATCTACCGCCGGTTGCCGGAGAGGCTCGCCTCGATCCATGCGACCGGCACGGCGCCGGGCCGCGAACAATCCTGACCGCCATGCTTCCAGCCCTCAAGATTTTTCTCTGCTACGCGCTGCTCACTCCGTTGGCCGCTCTGCTCGGTTTTCCCTGGACGCTGATTACCGGAGACATCACATTCCTGTACCGCTTCTCCATGTGGATCGCGAAAAAAGGGCTGGCGTTGGCCGGTATTCGCGTTCGGGTGTCCGGCCTGGAAAACGTTCCGCCGAAGCAGCCCTGCATCTTTATGGCGAACCATGTCTCCAACCTGGATCCGCCGGTACTGTTGCCTGTGATTCCTGGCCGGACCGCTGTTTTTGTCAAGAAGGAGCTGATGAAGATTCCTTTCCTCGGCGCGGCCATGCGAATGGGAGGCTTTGTCGCTGTGGAGCGGAATCGCGGCCCGGAAGCAGCGAAGGAAAGCATCGACCGTGGCTCGCGCGTGCTTGCATCGGGCGTCCACATCACCAGCTTTCCCGAAGGCACCCGCTCGCGTACGGGGCACCTGCTGCCCTTCAAAAAAGGACCCTTTTATCTCGCGCAGCAGACCAATGCGCCGATCATTCCAGTTTCGATCTTTGGAACGGAGTCGATGATGCGCAAGGGAAGTCTGAAGATTGTGCCTGGGGAGGCGTTCCTTCATTTCCATGCTCCTTTACTGGCCGAGCACTATGGTTCGCGAGAAGAATTAATGCTGGCGGTAAGGGAGAGAATCTCGTCGAGTCTGCCGGAGTGGATGCGCAACTGAGCGGATTTCTGGATCAACTGGCCGGTTTCACCATCGCGTGATAGCCGTGTGCCAGCACCCGATGGCGCATCGTCTGCGCCTGTTGCGCAGTGGCAAAAGGGCCCAGTTGCACATGGAGATATTTGTCACGCGCCCCAGGGTAAATCGCGGCATGGAAGCCTTGTCTCCTAAGCTGGGCGACGAGCCTTTGCGCGTCTTTGCGATTGCCAATCGCGCCCACCTGGACCATGTACCGGCCATTCTTCGTCTTTGCGTCCGATCTGCTGGCCGCGGTGTCGGCACGCGGCGCCAAGTGAGCGTTAGCGGGCGCCGGGGGAATCGTGGAGCTGCGAACGCCATCCCTGGCAGGCGCGGTGCTTGATGCCAGATTCGTCTTCGCGTCTCGCAGTAAAGTGCTCGGGCTCGGCCGACGGACTGAGCGCATGGGCGCAGAAGCCTCGGATCGTGTTGCGGCGCTTTCCGGCTTTGCCGTTTCGGCGAGCGGGCCACCGGAAGTCAACTTCTGTGTTCCATTCCGTCTGTAGGAAAATCCGAGACCTACCACCAGGGCGGAAATCAAAGACGCGGCGAAGAACATGGTCAGGATGGTGCTCGTGCTCCAATGCACCTCCGCCGCGTTTGAAATCTCCATATCTTCTTCGTACACGGTCGTCATCACTGGACACCTTCAGCCGGTTTCGCGGGAAGTATCTGTGCGGCATGCTGCAGCAGCGTGACAAGCTCCATGGGCAGGGGGAACACGATGGTCGTATTCTTTTCCGCGCCGATTTCGCTTAGCGTCTGAAGATAGCGGAGTTGCATGGTAATGGGTTGCTGGGCCAGCAGGGTCGCCGCATCCAGCAGGCGTTGCGCTGCGTTGAACTCTCCTTCGGCGTTGATGATCTTGGCGCGTTTCTCGCGTTCGGCCTCAGCCTGCCGGGCCATGGCGCGCAACATGGACTCCGGCAAATCCACTTGCTTGACTTCAACGCTGACAACCTTCAAACCATAAGGAGATGTGTGCTGGTCGATGATCGTCTGAATCTTCAGATTCAATTTTTCGCGGTGAGCCAGCAGTTCATCAAGTTCCACCTCTCCCAGGACCGATCGGAGCGTCGTTTGCGCGAACTGCGACGTCTGGTAGACGTAATTTGTGACCTCGACCACAGCCTTGGCTGCGTCAATAACCCTCAGCGTGATCACCGCATTTACTTTCAGCGTCACATTATCGCGAGTGATGATGTCCTGCGCCGGCACCTCCATAGCTTCCTGCCGCAGCGAGATGCGCACGATCTGGTCGAATGGGCGAAAAACCAGGACCACCCCCGGCCCCTTGGGAGAACTGAGCAGGCGTCCAAGACGAAAAATGACTCCACGTTCGTATTCCTTCAATATTTTGATGGAACTGAAGAGGTAGAAGGCCACGATGACGATGACGAACAGTACGGCTGTAGATGGCATCTTCAGGTTCTCCAGAGAAGGGCGGCTACCTTAGCAGGTATAGCACGTGCCATGGGGAATCCCCATGGTAAAAGAAACTCAGGAATCTTGCTGGTCACGCTCTACGTGGAGTAGCAGGCCGTCGCGGCTCAGGATGCGGACAGCCTCTCCGGTCTGAACCGGAGTCCTGGAGCGGGCCTGCCACAGTTCGCCGCGCACCATAACCTGGCCGTCAGGATTCAGCGGCGTCTGGGCAACCGCGAGACTTCCGAGGAGGGCGGGGTTGCCTGTCTGCACCTTATTGCGGCGGGCCCGCACGGCAATCGTAGTCAGAAATACTGTAATCAGGCCAAATCCAATTCCTGCCCCCAGTGCCGTTTCCACATGGACACGCATTTCGGGAATGGGGCCGTCCACGAGAGTGAGCAGGCCGAAGACAAGGCAGGCAATTCCGGCCAGGCCCAGCATTCCATGGGTGGCAAACTTTACGTCCAGCACGAACAAAACGGCGGCTGCTATAAGAAAGCCTACGGCGGTGTATTGCAGCGGCAACAAATTCAACGCAAACAGGGAAATAAGCACCAACAGTGTTCCCAGGGCTCCAGGAACGATGGTTCCCGGCGCGTTGAACTCCAGATAGATCAACAGGCCGCCCATCACGAGCAGAATCACCGCGAGGTTCGGATCGGTAAGCGCGGCCAAGATACGTTCCCGCGTGCTGGGTAGCATGACTTCCACATCCGCGTCCCCGGTCACCAGGGTCTGCTTACTGCCGTCGAAGCGCGTCACGGAGGCGCCATTCAGATGATCGAGCAGCGCGGAGACATTGGGCGAAATTGTATCGATCAGGTGCAGCTTGAGGGCCTCTTCATCTGTGTAGGATTTTGAGTTGCGGACGGCATCTTCCGCCGCCTGCACGTTGCGTCCGCGCCTTGAAACGTAAGAACGAAGAAATGCGGCTGCATCGTTTTCCACCTTCAGCTTGAGGACCGGATCCATCCGTTGTCCTTCCAGAATGGGATGGGAAGCTCCCGTGTTGGTGCCCGGAGCCATGGCGGCGACGTCCGCCGATTCCAGAATGAAGAAACCGGCAGAGGCCGCGCGGCTCCCGGACGGAGCGACGTACACAATAACCGGAACTTTGGATTGCTCGATAGAAGTGACAATCGCGCGGGTTGAGTCCAGCAGACCGCCGGGCGTGCCGAGCTCGACAACGACAGCCTGCGCATGGACCTGGGCGGCATGGTCCAGACCGCGCTGCAGATAGGCGGCGCTGATCGGCTGGATTGTGTCATGCAACGTCAGTTCGACGATA
>DAHVZT010000033.1 GCA_027323885.1 Acidobacteriaceae bacterium | reverse complement strand
GGGATTACGCGGTCCGGTGGCTGGGCTGCAGCACCATCGCGGCATCACCCACACTTTTTTGGGAGCGCCTTTTATGGCGCTGCTGGTAACCGGCGCCGTCTGGCTATGGCATCGCTGGCGCACTCGCCAGGCGAAGACAGCGCCACAAGGTACAGGCAAGCTGCAAGCGCCGCCGGTGCGCTGGGGATGGGTCTGGGTGCTGGCCCTGATTGCCGATTTGAGTCACATTCTGCTGGACTGGACCAACAATTATGGGGTCCGCCCGTTTTTCCCTTTCAACGCGCATTGGTATGCCGGCAGCCTGATGTTTATCTTTGAGCCGGTGCTGTTTGCCGCGCTGCTTGCCGCCCTGCTGATTCCGGCGATTCTGGGCCTTTCCGAACGCGAAATGGGCATCCGCCACAAACCGTTCCGGGGCCGCGCATGGGCCATTGGCGCCTTGTCGCTTGGCCTGGTGCTCGGCTGCTGGCGCTGGGCGGAGCACCAGCGCGCGCTGGAGTTGCTGGCGCAGCAGAGCTTTGGAAACGAGAATGTTTTGAAGTTGACGGTGAACCCCTATCCCGTCGACGTGTTTCGATGGTTCGGCGTAGTGGAAACAACGGATTTTTACCAGACGGCGCTGCTGAATACCCGAACGGACAGCTTTTCCAGCCGTGTCCCGGAAGATCGCTACTTCAAACAGCCACAATCCCCGGCGGTGCGAACCGCGGAAGGCTCCTATCTTGGGCGCGTGTTCCTGGACTGGTCGCAGTTTCCATTTGTGACCGAACGCCGCACCTTTGGAGGGGCCGCAAACGCCGCGCAGTATGTCCTGGTCAGATTTCAGGATTTGCGTTTTGCATACGATGTCCTCTTCCTGCACGGGAAACAGGATAACCCGCTGGGCGGGACCGTGCTCATTGCGCCGAATGGAAAAGTGGAGGAAATGCAAATGGACGGTGAACAGCAGAAGTAGGAACCTGGCCAGTAGGAACCTGGCGCAGCGGATGAAAATTGCTGTTGAGGGCGGCAAAACTGGATTGACCTGCGTGCCTGCGCCGGAAACAATCGAAGAGGATCGATCGCGCGCCGCCGGTGAAGTCCCCGCAAAGGTCCCAGGACAGCTCCGCTGTCTGGATCTTCAGGCTGCGCGCGTTCCGGCAAAAGGCAAAGATTTTATGAAGCTTGTCACTCTACGCTGCTTCCTTTTTCTCTCGTTCCTCACCGTCCTGTGTCGTCCGGGAGCTGCAGCATCCGCGCGCCAGGGCGCGACGGCGGCAAAGCCCCCGACGGCGACCGCGGAAGAGAGCATGGGACCCCATATGCTCATGACAAAGCTGCGTCCGGTGCAGCCGGGAGACAAGGCCCGGGCTGCCGCCATTTTGGCTGGGGCCAGGGAGGCCGCGAAGCGCTATCGCGATTATCATGTGGCGGAAGCCGACGGTTACATGATCTTTATGCCGGACCAGCATCAAGAGGTCTACCACTTCGTGATGCAGCCCAACGGAGCGGCGGCCAGAAGGGGGTTTGATCCGGCGCAGCCTCCAGCGCTTTTGTACAAGCGAATGACCGGGCATCACCCTGCATACAAGCTGGTCGGGGTGATGTACATGGCCAGGTATCGGGCGCCGCAGGAAGAATTGAACGAACGAATTCCTCTTTCCATCGCCCAGTGGCATGAGCACATTAACATGTGCGTACCTCCGGACGCGGACCAGCGTAACTGGCTGACATCCGATGCAAAGTTCGGATTGGAAGGATCGATCACGACAGCGGACGCATGCAAAGCCGCAGGCGGGCACTTTGTTCCGCATCTCGCGGGTTGGATGACTCACGTCTATCCGTTGGAAACCGATCCTGCGAAAATCTGGGGCACTGCCGCGAGCCGTGGCGGCAAAGTGGGACACACCTCCATGTCTGGAATGAAGATGTAAGCGTTCCTCTATCGCACCTGCTGGTCGGTGGAGCGGATGATCTTCTCGTGATGGCTAGTGCGCACCTCGGGCACGCTTCCATCGTTGACCAGAGCGCGGCTCGGTTCACTGTCGAACAGGACGCGCATGGCGGCGCGCGTATGCGACGGAACGAGCAGGCGCCTGGTCTGGCTGTTCGTGCCTGACTCCACCGTCACCGGCACCTCGGCGGAACAGAAGCTGTCGTTCTGGACGTCCAGCGAGACCAGATAGTCTTTTCCCGTACTGTTTTTGGTCAGAATGGATCGCCGATAGGCGGTGACAATATGCAGGTCGGGGAGTCCGCGATCGCGATAAACCCAATCGTCGAAAAGCCATTCCAGGTCCTTGTGCGAGGTTTTGGCAAGCAGCCCCTGGAAGTAGCTGGGCTCCTTGTCGCGATTGGCGGAATAGCTTTGCAGCGCCTGGGCCATGGGAGTTTCGCCCACCATGTCGCGCAGCATCCACAGTACGTCGGAAGCTTTGTCCCGGTAATAAATGTCGCTCCAGGCCTCGATCAGTGATTGACCGGGATCCGCTCCGGGATCGCCGGTCTCAGCCAGCGCGAGCGCGCCGCGACGGGTGTCCATCTGTCCGACCGCAGTGGCACGGCCAGCCCGCTGCTCAATCCACAGCAGCGTCAAGAACTGGGCCACGCCTTCATCCAGCCAGATTCGCGGAGACATGAAGTAGGCATGGCTCCACATGTGGGTAAGCACCGGTCCCATGTCATCCTGCGAGGCGTCGGACTTGAGCGGCAGAAAAAGAATGTTCCGCTCCTCGAAAGGAAGATCGCCGCGTTCGGGCAGGTCCACCAGCACGATGGGCCGTTTTCTGGACTGGCCTAACCACTGCTCCGCCAGCGCCCGATTGCTTTCCGCACCTTTCTCATACACAGGAGCGGCCGGCTCATTCCCCAGGCGCGAATAGATTTCGATTCCGGGCGCCTGCTCGTGGGTCGCGTACATCAGAAACAAGCTGAGGGGTGAAAACCCCAGCGGAGTGGACGGCAGGGTGAAGGAAGCGACCTGCAGCACCGGGGAACCCGTCGCGTCCGTCGGCTGCGCGGTGGAGGCAGATGGTCCGTTCGCAGATTGATGGTCCGCCGCGGAGGCATCCGGGTGCACCACGTAGCCATTCAAAAACGCAATGCTCGGTTTTTGCCCTAGATATTCCGCCAGGACATGAATGCGCACCTGAGCGGCGGACTGGCGGAGCTTCCACTTACCGACGGAATCGAACATTTCCGATCCCTGGCCCAGAAGCACGGGAACGGTAGAGACGGGGAACCAGATGACATTCCCAAAGCCGCGCAGCGCTGTGAAGTCGGTGCCGATCCGGTCCCACTCCGAGGAGGCCGCGATTTTGGCGGGCGCTCCCAGGCGCAGCAGCCGCTCCGCGGATGCATGCACGGTCCCGGAATAAATCACATCCAGGCGCAGGGTTGCGGCTGGCGCAAGCGGGGTGGCAAGTGTGACCACGGCTTCCGTCAGCTGCCCTGTGTGGTCAATGTCGCTCTGGACCGTTTCCGTCTGGAACTGGGCGGGGACGCCGTTGACGTGAACGGAATACCACGCCAGGGAAGAGGACAGTTGCAGAGCGATTTTTCTGAGCGGCTTGTCCGTCGCGTTGCGGGCCGTTAAACCCGCGCGAACGGAGATGCGATGTTTTGCCGGCTCCAGGTGGACGTCGAAATCATAGGCGCTGTAGGTGAGCGCGGCACGCTCCGCATCCGTGATCAGAGATGAAGTAGCGGGCTTGGCGCCGGACGGGACAGGCGGCTGGTTTGGCTGCTTAGAAGAGCGATTCGATTCGGGAACCGGGCTGTTGTCGCTCCGGGAAAAGATCGTCTGCCCGTAGGGAGAAGAAGCTCCCGCAGGCGGCGATTTCGGCGGCGGCGGCGTGGCCGGTTGCTGGCCATAAGCGGGGCAAGATGCGAGCAGGCTGGTGCATAGCATGGAGAGAAGCAGCGAAACCGGCCTCACGAACCGAGTCCTTTCAAGGGACGAGCGGCTTTCACGGCGGGGCGATCGGCTCCATGGTTCAGGGGACCGGCATTGCGGCGCTGCCGTGCCGCCTCATACATGACGATCGCGCCTGCGACGGAAACATTCAAAGAGGACACCTGGCCCGCCATGGGAATCCGCAGCAGATGATCGCAGGTGCGCCGGACAAGCTCGTGCAATCCGCCGCCTTCGCCGCCCAGAACAAGCACGCAGTTGCAGCGGTAATCGAAAGCATCGTAGTTCTGAGCGCCGCGCTCGTCCAGCCCGACACACCAGACGTTTCCGCGTTTCAGTTCTTCCAGAGATCGCACCAGATTTGTGACCTGGGCGATGCGGACGTGCTCGGCGGCGCCGGCGGAGGTTTTGACGACCGTGGCGTTGACGGAGGCAGCGCGACGTTCCGGCAGAATGACGCCGTCCACACCCGCGCCGTCCGCGGTGCGCAGCAAAGCTCCCAGGTTATGTGGGTCCTCGACCCCATCGAGGGCCAGCAGAAACAGGTGTTCGCCGCGGGGACGCATCAGGTCCTGCAACGAGTGATAGCCACGCTCGGCAACTCGTGCAACGACGCCCTGATGGGCTTCCGTCCGGGCGATGCGGGTCAACTGCTCTCTCGATTCGAGGCGCACCGGGATTCCTGCCGCCCGGCAGGCCTCCAGAACCGTCTGTAAGCGGGCATCTTTGCGCTCCCGGGCGACGGCCACAGACTCCAGTCTTCGATTGCCGGAACGAATTGCCTCTTCCACCGGATGCAATCCGTACAACACTTGCATATGATTAAGTGTATCCCCGGGGCGGCAACCGCCAACGCCTGTCCTCGCGACTTAGCCGCCCAGTTCACGAGCATTCCGGGTGCAGTATTTGCGGGCAAAACGCCGGTGGAGGCGATTGCCCAGAACCCCTTCAGCAGAATCTTCTCCCGCTGCGCGTCTTTTTGCCAGGCGAGAGCGTCCATTGCAAGGAGACCATGGCACAGACTCACGCAGCTTCCATTGCCCTTACGGAACAGGCGCAGCAGGCCAATGCCGCGATTGCGGCCGGACTTCGCCGCCGCGACCCGGACCTGCTGGAGGAGCTTATCGAGCTCTACCAGCACCGTCTGTTCCGGTATCTGCTGTTCCTGACCGGCAATCGTGATCTGTCACAGGATTTGTTCCAGGAGACCTGGCTGCGCGTTCTGGAACGCGGCTCGCAATACAACGGGCGGGCTCGATTCGATACCTGGATGTTCACCATCGCGCGGAACCTGATGATCGACAACACCCGCAAAAAGATCATGGTGAGTCTGGATGAAGTCAGCGATCCGGATGCGAGATCCGAGGCAGAGAAACCGATGGAAATCGCGGCCGATGCTCCGTCTCCCTTCGACCATTTTCTGTCTCGTGAACAGGCTGCCCGGGTAAGCCGGGCCCTGGTCGGGCTGCATCCCTTGTATCGTGAGGTGCTCGTGCTTCGTTTTCATGAGGAGCTTTCGCTGGAAGAAATTTCTCAAGTGAGCCGCGCGCCACTTTCCACGGTCAAGTCCCGGCTGTATCGTGGTATGGCAGCATTGAAGCCGGCCCTGGAAGCTGGAGGCGAAGCGCAGCCATGACACCGTTGAATGCAGCAAATGAACATATTCGCATTGCTCCAGGTGACCGGGAAGGCGAAGGCCGCGAACCCGCGCCCTTGCTGGAGTCCGATTTTTCCGAAGCATTGCTCGCGGTCGGCGGCGTGGCAGGACGTGCGCTGGTTTGCCGCACGCAACGCCGTGTTCGCCAGGAAACGATAGAAATGATGGAGCGCCGGCAGCGGGCGCGCCACGGCATCGGACTGGCGATTTTAGGATTTTCCCTGCTGCTGCTGGTGCTGACGCCCGTGGTGTGGAGCGGGACGCAATTGCACCTGGGCTGGCAGCACTTTTCCGACTCTGAGATGCAATCCGTGTACATGATCGGCTGGCTGTTCCCCGTTACGATCGCAGGTCTGGTTCTCGGTTTCCTCCGGACGCGAGCGAGCGGCGGTCCGCGCCGGATCGATCACCGCGTGGCGTCGCGTCTGGATTCTGTAGTTCGGTAGCGAAGCAATCTCGATTCACCATGGCACGCAACGACACCAACTCGTCCTTTTCCGTCAGCGAAGAACTCAAGCTCATTCCGCGCTGGTCCATCGCGCTTGCGTTTGTCGCGTTCCTGGGGATCCAGTACCTGTTTTTCTTTGTCCTGCATCAACACCACACCAGTCCCATGGCCGTGCATGTTTACTTTGGCACCTCGTGGGGCGCGCTGGTGGCGGTCTATATGTTGATGATCGGATACATCAGCGAGGACGCGCCGCGCCGCAATATGGGCAAATGGCTCTGGATCATGCTGTGTATTGTCCTGCAGGGCGGGATAGGGCCGGTGATCTATTTTCTGCTGCGACAGCCGGTGCTTTCGAGTTGTCCCTGCTGTGGCACGCACATCGAGAGCAGTTTCCATTTCTGTCCGCAATGCGCCTATCGAGTGTCGCCAAACTGTGGCCATTGCCATGAGAGTGTCCGGATCACCGACTTGCACTGCACCCACTGCGGACACGATCTTGCGGAAGACAACACGCCAGCGCGGATGCGCGCCTACGGCGAATGAGCTTGCTTCCGGTATCCGGTTCCACTTAAATTTCCAATGAGATGTACAGTGGTTTACGTATGGCCATTCGCGCATTGATCGTTGACGACGAACAGCTTGCACGCGAGGAACTGGACTATCTGCTGCGACGCACAGAAGAGGTGCAGATCGTCGCCCAGGGGAAAAACGGCGTGGAAGCAGTGGAGCTGATCCGCGCCCATCAGCCGGACGTCGTTTTTCTCGATGTCCAGATGCCGGGCCTGGACGGATTCGCGGTGCTGAAAAAGCTCCTGGACAAAAGCCGCAAGATATCTCTGCCTCAAATCGTGTTCGCGACCGCATTCGACCAGTATGCCGTCCGCGCGTTTGAAGTGAACGCCGTCGATTACCTGTTGAAGCCGTTCGATGAGGTGCGGGTCCGCCAAACCTTGCAGAAGGTGAAAGCACGGCTGGCCAAAACCGAGTCACCGGCCGGAAGCAAAGAGGCGACAGGGGACGGCACGCACAATCGAGCGCAAAATGCGGTCGACGACCGGCTCGACACCTTGATGAGGCTGCTGGAGCAGCAGCAGACACCGGCCAAAGCCACGGCATCGAAAATTGTTCTTCGCGTGGGCGGACGCCTGTTGCTGGTCGACCAGCGCGACATATGTTTCGCCTCCATTGAAGAAGGAACGATCAGCGTCGTCACTCACAATACGGAAGGGCATTCGAATTGCCGCACGCTGGAAGAGTTGCTCGACCTGCTGGATCCCGAGATCTTCTGGCGCGCGCATCGCTCCTTCCTGGTTAATATCCACCGGATCCAGGAAGTCGTACCGTGGTTCAAATCCAGCTATCAACTCCGCATGGACGACCGGCGCCACACGGAGATTCCTGTAAGCCGCGCGCAGACCAAGCGGCTGCGGGAACTGTTTAACTTGTGACCGTCCTGCCTCAGTCGTAACGTTCGAAGTGGATATATTTCCGGTCCCATCCAAGCTCTTTCAACTGCTCGCGATTGGCCGATACCATGTCATTCAACCCACATATGTAGGCGCGCAACTGGTGCGTTTTTTGGCAGTCCGCCACACTCCCCGCGCTTTCCGGCCCATGCTCCGGCAGCATCACAGGATGTTGCTGGAGAATTTCTTTGACGTGGGACTGGACATAACCGCGAAGGCCCTCCCAGCCCTCATGCGGACGGCTCAAGGTGGGGAGATAGTGGAAATTCGGATGCTCGGCAGCGGTCTTCTCGAAATAGCGGCGATAGTAAATCTCCGATTCATACCGGGTGCCATAGATCAGCCAGAACCGCCTTCCCTCGCTCCTGTCCTGGTCTGCGGAGGGAAAAAGATGCTGGACGAACCCGCGCATGGGAGCGATGCCGGTTCCCGTCGCGATGAGCACCGTGTCCAGGAGCGGTGGACGAAGCACAAACAGGCCGTGGGGGCCGTGAAACTCCAACGTAGCGCCGGGCTCCAGATCGCATAGAAGATTGGAAAAGAAGCCCCCTTCCACGCGATTCACACATATATCGAAGCGATTGCCTTTTGGAGCGGAGGCGATCGAGTAAGCGCGGGTCTGGTGTTTGCCCCGCGAATCCACGGCGACCATCGAAACGAACTGGCCCGCATCGAACGAAAAGGTTTCGAGCTCGGGCACTTCAAACTCCAGGTGATAGCATTGCACGCGTTCGGAAAGCAACAGCTTGCTGGACAATCTCGCGGTGTAAGTTTTTCGTTCCACGGTTCCTCTCATCGGCCCGACGAAAAAATTTGCATGGCCCAAGGACTAACGTACACCAGACGCTTAGAATGGAATACGCGGTTCCACTCGTGCCAACACGCCCAGAAATAACTATTTAACTACATGCCTGCCGCCTCCGCGCCAATTCAGCCTCGGATTCCGCTGCAAACCAAAAAGACCAACGATGGTGGTGCCAATTGAGCCAGTTCACTCTGTCCTCCGCAGCCGGGCAAATATCTCTGATTCGGGAACGACACATTTCTCCACTTGAAGCGGCGGAAGAGCACATCGATCAGATCGAACTCCTGAATCCACGGCTGAACGCGATCACCGATTTTGACCCGGACCGCGTTCGGGCGCAGGCCCGCGCTTTGATGGCAAGCTCTGTGCCTCGCGGCCCGCTGTTTGGACTGTGCGTCACCGTCAAGTCTTCCATCGCCGCGAGGGGTCTTCGCTGCGAGGTGGGCAGCGTGCTGCGCCGTGGAGCGGTTGCGGAGGAAGACGCGGTCGCCGTTGCGCGATTACGGGGCGCCGGAGCCATTCTTCTGGGCTCGACCAACTGCCCGGAATTTCTGATGGCGTATGAAACCGACAATCTGCTTTATGGACGAACCGGCAATCCCTGGAACCTGGAGTACATTCCTGGGGGTTCGAGCGGAGGCGAGGCCGCGGCGATCGCATCCGGAATGTCGGCTGCGGGGCTGGGCAGCGATAGTGGCGGCTCAGTTCGAGTTCCGGCGCACTCCACCGGAATTTGCGCTTTGAAGCCCACGCCCGGACGCATCCCCGGCGCGGGGCACGTGCCGCCATGCGTGGGACCGTTTTCTATCCTTGGCGCGATTGGTCCCATGGCGCGCACGGTGGACGATCTTGCCCTTCTATTCCAGACTTTGTCGGGGCAGGATCCAGCCGACCCGATCGGCGCACCGACCGGGCCAAAAATCTTCAGCCCCGCCGAGCTGCGCCAACTTACAATCGGCTACTTTCAAGACGATGGAATTGTCCCGGTCACGCGAGAAACGCGGGCCGCCGTCGATGCGGCAGTGGATGTACTTCGCGGCGAGGGATTCCGTGTCCAGCCGTTTCGACCGCGAGCGCTGGAAGCCGCGCGGAAACTCTGGTGGAAATTTTTTGTGCGCAGCGGGGCCATGTTTCTGGAGCCGATTCTGCGTGGCCAAATCGACCGGCTCAGCCCAATTTTGCTGGAGTTTCTGTCTATTGCGCATCAGGAGCCGCCGCTCACCGGAGACGAATTGCTGCGGGCCTGGGCCGAGTGTGATCAGGTGCGCGGTGAGCTGCTGCTCGAAATGCAACAGTTCCCTGTGCTGCTGTGCCCGGTGTGCGCGATTCCCGCATTCCGGCATGGGGAGCGGTCGTGGACCATCGAGGGACAGCTTGTCCGATATCTGGACGCCATGCGTTATGCTCAGTGGTTCAATCTGCTGGCTGCTCCAGCCGCGGTCGTGCCCGTCGGGAAATCGAGTGAAGGCCTGCCCATCGGGGTCCAGGTGGTCGCGCGACCCTATCAGGACGAACTGGCGCTCGCAATTGCCGGCGTGATCGACAAGGCGTTTGGCTTCGTTTCGCCGCCGATGGCGATCAGATAACCTGCCGGTCCGTCCCGCCATTCGGAGCAACGGCTCCACGAGGCCGTGGCGGAAGCTTCCCCTTTCTCAACGCCCGTTCTTTGATCATGACAAAGAAGATGGGTACGAGAATGAGCACATGAATCGTGGAGGTGATCATACCGCCGACGATCGGCGCAGCGATCGGCTTCATCACGTCGGAACCGACGCCCGACTCCCAAAGAATGGGAGCGAGGCTGGCAACGACGGCGATCACCGTCATGAGCTTGGGTCGAAGCCGGAGCACGGCTCCTTCCATGGCGGCGTCTTCTATGTCCGCGCTGGTGAGCGGCGTACCGGCTTGCAAGCGATGCTCCAGCGCTTCATGCAGGTAGACGACCATCACAACGCCTGTCTCCACCGCTACGCCAAACAGCGCGATGTAGCCGACCGCAACAGCGACGCTGAAATTGTAGTGCAGCATCCACTGCAGCAGAAGCCCTCCGGTCATGGCATAGATGGTCGGAAATATAAGAACGAGCGCCTCCGTCACAGAATGAAAGACCATATACAACAACATGAAGATCAGGAAAAAGACAATTGGCAGAATCAGCTTGAGCCGCTGCTTCGCTTCCAGTTCAAACTGATACTCACCTGACCATTTGAACGTGTAGTTGGCCGGAAGCTTGATTTTCTCCCGAAGTTGCTTGTCGGCCTGCGCAACGAAGCCGCCGTAGTTCGTGGTTTTCAGATCGATGTAGATATAGCCGGTCAAAGCTCCGTCTTCATCCCGGATCATGGCCGAACCCTTGGAAAACGAGATTTTCGCCACCTGTCCCAGAGGAATCTGCGCGCCGGAAGGAGTGCCGATCAGCACCTCGCGCATCCGTTCCACACTTTCTCGAAAGCTTTCCTGATAGCGAACGCTGATGGGATATCGCTCACGCCCCTGGATATTTTCCGCGATGGTGGCCCCTCCGATTCCGGATGATACGGCCGCCTGAATGTCGGCAATGGTCAATCCGTAGCGCGCCGCTTCTTCCCGATCTGGCGCCACATTGATATAGAAACCTTGCGACACCTTCTCCGCGAATACGGAGCTAACCTGCGGCATGCTCGAAAGTGCCGTTTGAATCTGGGAGCCAAGCTGCTGAATGCCCTCGACCGAGGTTCCCTGCACTTTGATTCCGACGGGCGTTTTGATGCCCGTCAATTCCATATCCAGCCGGTTCTCCACCGGCATTGTCCAGCTGTTGGAGAGTCCCGGAAACTGTAACTTTGCATTCATTGCCTGGATGAGCTTGTTGTAACTCATGCCTGCGGGCCATTGTTCGCGCGGCTTGAGCATCACGGTCGTGTCGTACATATCGAGCGGCGCGTTGTCGGTCGCGCTGTCGGATCGTCCGACCGTGCCGAAGACACTGAGTACCTCCGGAAAGCTGCGCAGGATTTTGTCCTGCTCCTGCAGAAGGATCTTCGCCTGGCCAATGGATATCCCAGGCAACGCCGTGGGCATGTAGAGTGCGGAGCCTTCAAACAATGGCGGCATGAACTGGCTGCCCAGGCGCAGCGCGAGCGGCACCGTCAGGAGAAGAAATGCCAGGTTGACCGCGATGGTGAGCCAGCGATGCTTCAAGCAAAACCGGAGCACGGGACGGTAGATCGCCTGGGTGAACTGCGAGATTGGATTGGCGCTTTCCGGTCGCAGGCGGCCTCGGATCAGCATGACCATCAACACCGGAACCAGTGTGATGGCCAGGATGGAGGAGCATCCCACAGAGAGGGTTTTGGTCCACGCCAGAGGACGGAACATGCGGGCCGACTGCGCCTGCAGCATGAAAACCGGCAGGAACGACACCACGATGATGAGGAGGGAGAAGAACAACGCAGGCCCCACCTGTTTCGCCGCATGGATCAAAATAGAGCGTCTCTCCGGCCCCGTGACGGGAGAGTTGAGGTCCTGCTGCCGTTCCGATAAGGAACGATAGCCATTCTCGACCATGACGATGGAGGCATCGACAACGACTCCGATGGCCAGAGCCAGCCCGCCCAGCGACATGATGTTGGAGGTGATGCCGAGGAAGTAGATGGGAAGAAAAGACACCAGCAACGCAGCAGGCAGCGCGAGGATGGCGATGAGCGCCGACCGAAAGTGGAACAGAAAAACAATGATGATCAGGCTGACGATGATCACTTCTTCCAGCAGGTCGCGCTGGAGTGTCCGGATCGAGTTTTCGATCAGGCCGGAGCGATCATAGCCGGACATGATTTCGACGCCCGGGGGCAATGAGGGCGCGATCTGACGCAGCTTGCGCTTAACGCCTTCAATGACCTTGAGAGCATTTTGACCCTGACGCATGACGATGATGCCGCCAACCGTCTCGCCCTCTCCGTTCCACTCCGCGACCCCTTCGCGAATGTCCGGGCCGTAGCTGACAATACCCACATCGCGGACCAGGACAGGAGTTCCATTTTTGCTGCCAAGCGCAACCAGTCGAAGGTCGTCGAGGGAATGAAGATAGCCGAGCCCGCGAATCATATACTGCGCGCCGTTTTGATCGAGCACGCGTCCGCCCACCTCGTTGGTGCTCTGCTTCACCTTGTCGATGACAGTGGCCAACGGAATTCCATAGGCCAGCAACTTGTTGGGATCAAGCTGCACCTGATATTGGCGCACGTATCCGCCAATCGTGGCGACCTCGGCCACACCCGGCACGGTTTCCAGTTCATACCGCAAGTGCCAGTCCTGCAGCGTGCGCAGGTCGGCCAGGCTCTGATTATGGGTCTTGTCCACAATCGTGTATTCATACACCCAACCCGCGCCTGTGGCGTCCGGTCCGATCGCCGGGTGAACGTTCGCGGGAAGCTGCCCGCCGATCTGCTGAAGATATTCGAGCACGCGCGATCGCGCCCAATAGAGGTCCGTGCCATCCTGGAAAACCACATAGACGTAGGAGTCGCCAAACATGGTCTGCGCGCGCACGGCTTTTACGCGCGGCGCGGCCAGAAAGCTGGTGACAATGGGATAGGTCACCTGGTCCTCAATCAGGTCCGGGGGTTCGCCAGCCCATGGTGTGTGAATGATCACCTCAACGTCCGAGATGTCCGGCAATGCGTCCACGGGGATGTGCTTGAGCGACCAAATGCCGGCAAGCGTGAGCATGATGACAGCGGTGAAAACGAGAAAGCGGTTTCGGGCGCAGATCTCAATGATTCTGGAGAGCACGGCTACATGCCTCCTTCGGCGTTCACATGGAGCAGCTTGCTGGCCAGTGTTTTGCCGTTCTGCTGTGCCGTGATGGTGACCTGCCAACTGCCTCCGGAACCGAGGGCGCCCTGACCGTCATAGGATCCATTCCCTCGGTCGCCGAGCGCGACCGTTGTCTTCATGGCCGACATACCCATGGCGGGCATGGCGGGCATATAGAACGTTACGGTCACTTGCGCTCCAGTGACCGGCGCTCCGGACGCGTTCGTAAGCCGGACGCGGAAAGTATTGGCTCCTTTATGCGGTGGCTTGGGATCGGTGGTGAAATCGATTCTGGCCTGTGCGCCTGGCGCGCCGTTGGCAACCGGAGAGGAACCGACCGCGCCAGGCGGCGGAGGAGCAAAGGATCCGGCAGCCGCTTGCAGCTGACTTTCCGAATCGATCAGAAAATCCGCCGACGTTACGATCCTCTGGTGAGGTTTTATTCCCTTGAGGACGACGTATTGATCCCCGGCCCGCGGACCCAGGACAACTTCTCTGGGAGTGAGATTGCCATCTCCATTGTCGAGAAACACCAACTGGCGCGTTCCGGTTTGAAGGACGGCGGAGGCGGGAATGGTGAGCTGGCGGCCTAAGGACCGATGAATGTCCACGTTGACGTACATGCCGGGCTTGAGCTTCACGCCGGGATTGGCAATTACCAGCCGCACCCGCACCGTTCTGGTCGCCGCATCGACCTGCGGCAGAATCTCATCGATTCGCCCGGTGAAAGTCTTGCCAGGATAGGAGTCAACCGTAATGGCCGCCGGGTCTCCCGTCTTCAAAGATCCAATCTGGTCCTGAAAAACCTGGGCGTAAACCCAGACGCGCGAGAGGTCCGCCACCGTGTACAGCCGTGTCGATGGATCTACGTACATGTTCGGCAGGGCGTTGTATTCGGTGATGTAACCGGAGACTGGCGAGTTGATCGTGAGATCGGCAATCGGTCTGCCGGTTTGCAGCAGCCGGGCGATTTCGCTGGGTGGAATCTGCCACTGCCGCAGACGCTCTTCGGCAGCGGTGAACAGTGCGGCCGCTCCGGATGCGACTCCGTCGACAGTGCTCTCGCCGAGCGCCTTCCGGTTCTCTCGCGCCAGCAGAAGTTCCTGCTGAGTGGCGACCAGATCGGGGCTGTAGATGGTGAAGAGCGGCTGGCCCTGGCGAACGCGCTGATAAACCGCGTTGGCGAAAACCTTTCTTATGTAGCCCGGAAAACGCACCTGCACATACGAGATCAAACGCTGATCGATGTCGACGTTTCCCGTGGCTCGGATGTCGCTGTCGATCTGTGTGTACTCGACCGTTCCGGTTTTCACTCCGATGCGTTGCATCCGCTGAGGACTGATCTGGACCGGGGACAAGGAGGCAGGAGTGGATTCGGATTGGTCAGAAGCGGCGTTGCTGCTCCCCGCTTGTGCCGCGGGCCCTTCCGCCACTGGCTTGAGTTCCGGCGGCGCGGTTGCATTCGCCGAGATTCCGGCGGCCCGGTCCGAAACCGCATGGGAGCGATACAGAAGAAGCCCAGCAACGGCGAGCGCGATCATTGCGATCCAAACCAGAGATGTTCGCAGCACATATTTGTTCATCGCAGTGTCGCTCCAGTCAGGCTCTCAAGATGTGCCAGCGCTGTTTCATGCTCGGCGAGCACGCGCGCGTAGTCGAGCTTCAGGTTCAGGACAGTGACGAGCGAGCGCAGCACGTTCTTGAACTGTCCGCGGCCTGAGGCGTAGGCACTCAGGGTCGAGCGATAGGCGGCGTCCGATTGCGGAATCAGACCGTCACGATATTCGGTGAGAAGATCGCTGTCGCCAGCGGCCGTCACGTACTCCTGCTGGACGTCCGCCATTTGCTGCTGCAGGTCCGCATCCAGGTCATTTTCGGATTTCGCCAGCATCTCCGCATTCTCGGCAATTTCCGCCCGCACCCGCCTCCGGCGCGGCAGGTGAACATTGAGCGTGAACATGTAATAGTCCCGGTACTTGCGGTCGGTGTTCTCGTACATATACGCCACATCGAAATCTGGTTTGCCCTCGCGCTTTGCGGAAGCCAGCGCCGCATTCTGCTTGTTCCTTGCGTTTGCGTCCACCTGAACTTGCGGATTCTGGCTACGCACGGTCCGCAGCAACTCCGACGAGGTGGGAACTAGCGGGCTCTCCACCAGATCGCTGACAACGATGTCGGGAGAAGTCTGGTCGCGATGCAGCAGCCCTTTCAGGTTGGCTTCCACTTGGCCGGCCTGCTGATGACGAATCGTGATCTCACGGACGATCTGGGTCCGCTCGACCTGGGCCTGCAACACCTCTTCCTGGGTGCCCTGTCCCACCTGGTAATGGGCTGTCGCATCCCGGATCAACTGGTCCATCACGCGGCGGTTTTCGCCCAAAATTTCCAGCGTCTTCTGCAGGTACGCGAGCTGGATGTAGTCTGACTTCACCGCATCCGCGACAGTGACGCGGGTCGCATCCAGTTGGGCCCGCTGCAGATCGGCGTTCTGCCGGGCGACTTGGCCGCGCAGGTGCAACTTTCCCGGATAGGGCAGTTCCTGAGAAGCTCCGATGCCCACATAGGCGAAATCGCTGTTGGTGTAGCCCGCAAAGGGCCGCGGACTCCCGACGCTGAATCCCTGGTAGGTGAAGGTCGGGTCGGGCAAAGTCGTCACCTGACGCGCGACCTGTCTGGCAGCCTGCCAGCCGTGCCGGGCTGCCGATATTTGCGAATTGCTGGCGGCAGCTTCCTTTAAAAGCTGGGCCAAAGAGGTGACCGCTGCAGAATTTGCTGTCTGGCCCGCGGCACAGGCAGCCGCGCCTGTGAGAAACAAGGCCGCGAAACGCTTGCTGATAGGCATTCCTGGTATCTCCCGGTCGAGGTGTTCGCGAAACTGGCGCGCAGCCGCGTACCGACACTACGGCTGGAACCAGCAATCAAGCGATCGACTGAACGGGAACCTAGATTCTAAGGACGGAAATGCTGGAGGGGGGAGATTGAGGTCCGGTCCACTCCTCCGGTAGTGCGGAGATCCTGAAGCCTTGAGGACGCGGAATGGGAACGGCTGTCATCCAGGCGATGGCAGCTTGCGGAATGAATTCGAAATGCGCGGCTGGAGTGAATGCGCTGTTTGGACCGGAGGCGGCGGGCGTGCGCTTCTGGCAACAGCTATCGGAACGGATGTCCCTGTGGCCGCAGTGGCCCTGCATCTGGAAACAACAGGCCCGCTCAGCAGAGGACAGCTTAACTCCCTGCCCGGCGCATGGCACCACGGGCACAATGACGTACAGAAGAAGCGTCAGTAATACGGCGATCTGGCCAGCCCGTTTCATGCCTTGAATCTGAGCTTACTCCCGGGTTCCCGGCGCTGCAAGAAATCGCTGTTTGCGACTGGCGATCCTTTGTCGCAAAGTCCTGGGCATGTTGTGTGAGCGCTAATCAGGATGCTTGGGGACCGACCATCAGGGGCCGGTCCCGCGTGGAGTCCAGGTTTACTGCTCTTTTACAGCAGCTTCCGCAGCTTGAAATCCGATCTTGGAATGATGTCCGTCGCAGAAAGGCTTTTTGACGGATGCCCCGCAGCGGCAAAGAGCGACCTTTTCCTTTCCGCTCAGGTCGTAACGATTTCCCTCTGCATCCGTTAGTTCAAGTTCCGACAAATCGCCGGTCACCATGTAGGGACCGTTCTTCAACGCCACTGTCTTGATTGCCATGTTCTACCTCAACAAAAGATTCGCAATGCGTACTTCTACGATAGCAGCGTTCGGACCATGTCCTGGTCTCCAGCGGGGTGGGTGTTTCCAGATTCCGGAATATTGACTTGCCACCCGGCCCGTACTAGTCTGACTTGCATGCGCCGCAGAGACTTTGTGAAAGTGATTGTTTCGGTTCCGCTGGCCGTCAATGAAGTGCTCGGTCAGACGACAACCGCTCCCTACGGACAAAAAACGTCAGCGCCACAATCTCCGGCTTCTGCAGCACCTGCTCCGGCGCCTGAAACGGCGCCAAAGTCCACCTTACGTCAGGGATTGCTGGATTTCCGCTCGCAACCGATTACATCGACAGTCCCGGATGCCGTCGCGGTAACCGAGGGCCACTTTTTCAATGCAAGCCATATGGCCACGTTGCGGAAACTCGCAGACATTATGATCCCGCCTTATAACGGCTACCCCGGTGCGGCGGATGCAGGCGCGCCGGAGTTCCTGGATTTTCTGATCGGTGTCTCGCCCGCCGACCGCCAGCATATGTATACCAGCGGTTTGGAGCGGCTGGACGCCGACGCCCACAAGATGTTCGGCGTGGCCTTTGCCCAGGTGAATGCGGAACAGGCGGACAAACTGCTGCGCCCCTGGTTGCGCACCTGGATGACCGATCACCCTCCGGCGGAACCCTATGCCAAGTTCATCAATGTAGCGCAGCAGGATCTTCGCACCGCAACGATGAACTCGCAGGCGTGGAGCATTGCCGCAACCTCGTCGGGCGACCGCGCCCCGGGGATCGGCCTCTATTGGTCACCCATTGACCCAGACATTCAGAGATACGTATAAGACACGGGAGCGGAACCACGCATGGCCGAACCAAACGTAGATGTGCTGATCATAGGTTCCGGACACTCCGGCGGAATGGCGGCCAAGATCCTGACGGAAAAAGGGATCTCCTGCCTGATGTTGAATGCCGGGCCGGTGGTGGATTTCCGCAAAGACCGGGAGTTGAAACCGGCGTATGAACTGCCCTACCGGGGCTTCAATATGCCGGGGCGGCTGCCTCACGTCTTCCAGGCCAATGAGTTCAATTCCAACGTCTGGGTCGACGAAAGGGAAGTTCCTTACACCTACAATCCCAAATACCCGTACAACTGGGTCCGGGTACGGCTCTTTGGCGGACGCTCTCTGTTCTGGTCGCGGCAGTCGTTCCGGCTGAGCGATTACGAGTTCAAAGCAAAAGACCATGACGGTTTTGGCGAAAACTGGCCAATCAGTCTTTCCGATCTCGCGCCGTACTACACGCGTGTGGAGGAAATTTTCCGGGTCAGCGGTCATCCCGATGGCCTGCCGCAGTATCCCGACGGTAATTTCGTGGTGGACAACTCGCCCTGGTCGCTCTCGATGCAGCGCTTTATTGCAGCCGGAAAGAAGATGGGCGTGCCGGTATGCAAGGCCCGCAGTTCCATCGGCCGGGACGGCCTGGCCAGCTCAATCAACCTGCTGTTGCCGGACGCATTCGCGACCGGCAAGCTGACCGCGGTCCCAAATGTAGTTGTGCGGCAGCTTACCGTGGACAAAAACACGGGACTGGTCAATGGCGCGCATTTCGTGGATCGCCATTCCCAGCGCGAAATGTCGGTGAAGGCCCGAGTGGTGGTGCTGGCGGCTGGCTGCCTGGAAAGCACGCGCCTGCTGCTCAACTCCGGCCTGGCGAACTCCAGCGGAGTTCTGGGGCATTATCTGGTCGATCAGAACTATGGTCCGGGCCTGGTCTGCTCCGTACCGGAGGCGCGCGACGGCAAAGGGCCGGACAACCTGATGGGCGGGGGCGCGCTCATTCCGCGCTTTCGCAATTTGAACGCGCAGACCAAAGCGAAGAACTTTATCGGCGGCTACGCTTTGAACGTGTGGAGCAGCAGCCGGCCCATGGACCCGCGCAATTTTGCCGCGTATGGTCTGGATCTCTACAAGAAGCTGGAAAGCTACAACGGCAGCGGTTTTGCAATGAGCTTGATGGGTCAGGTGCTGCCGTATTACGAACATCACGTGCGCATCGATAAGAATGTCGTCGATGCCTGGGGCATTCCCGTGCTCCACATCGACACGAAATACACCGCGAACGAATTCAACATGTCGCGAGATGCGGTCGATACCGGGGCGGCAATGGCAGAGGCGAGCGGGTTCGAGGTGCTTACGAAAAACTATGAGCCAAACCCGCCGGGATACAGCATCCACGAACAAGGCACCTGCCGGATGGGCGACGATCCGAAGACCAGTGTGCTGAACAAGTGGAACCAGAGCCATGACATTAAAAATCTGTATGTAGTGGATGCCAGCAGCTTTACCAGTGGTGGATGGCAGAACCCCACGATGACGATCCTCGCTCTCTCCATGCGTGCGTCGGAACATCTGGCGGAACAAATGCGGCAAAGGAACATAGGATGATAGGATCGTTGCGCATTCTCGCATTGGTGGTGGCAACCGCCTTCTGGGCGCAGCCGCCGTTCCAGACGTCCACTACGCCTGCCGGTTCCGGCAGTACCGCGCCCGCACCCGCTTCCAACCAAAACGCTGGCAAGTCCGAGTCGCCGAATACTGCAACTATGCCGCCGGCGAGCAACCCGGCAGCCCAATACACGGCTGAAAATCCGGCGCCAGCCCCGCTTGAGGGTCCGGTGCAGCCGATACCCTTCAGCCACAAGCAGCACGCCGGAACTCTGCAGCTGCCCTGCGAATTCTGCCATACGCCTTCACGCACAGGCGAGACAGTCAAAATTCCTCAGGCCGCCATGTGCATGCAGTGTCATGAGACGATGGCGACCAACGATCCGGGCGTGCAAAAACTGGCGTCGTATGCAAAAGACAACAAGACGATCCCGTGGGTACGAGTGTATGAACTGCCCTCATTTGTGAGCTTCAGTCACAAGAGGCATCTGAAAGCGGGGGCGACCTGTCAGCAATGCCACGGCCCCGTGGCAGAGCGGGTTCAGCTCTATCAGGAGAGCGACATTTCCATGACAGGGTGCATGAACTGTCATCGCGCGAAAAACGCAAGCATAGGCTGTAACACCTGCCACATGATTGACCAGTAGCGCGCGTGAGCGATAAAAAAAACAGGGCCGAGCCAGGACCAAGGCGCCGGCCCTGCAACACACATAATCAATTACGGTGCTTTAGGGCTGGGGCTCCGCCTGCTGATCATTTTTGGCAGCCTTGGCCCGCTCTATTTCGGCTTTGTCGCGCTGGGAGTTGGCTTTGGCATGGGTCTTCACCGCCTTCTCTTGTTCTTTGGTAGCGTTTACCCTGTTTTTGGCTGCCTTCTGTCTGTATTTGGCCTGGCGCTGGGCCTCCTTCGCCTGCGCCTTCTCCGCTTTCAGTTCTGCGGCAGTTGGCTGAGTCGTGCTTTCCGCGGTGGCCGCCTGATTGTCGGGCGCGGTCGAGGTCTGAGCCTGCGCTCCGGCGAGGCATGCTGCAAAAAACAATACGTGGGATGCGACGATACGACGTGCTTTCATGGGACCACCTTAAACTTGCGAGTGCTCTTCTTAGAACGCTCTTCTTCTGAGAAGGCTATGGATTCTTAGAAGGCTATGGACTGCGAGAGATTGCCTGGAAGCCACAACAATCCGACACATTGTCTGTTTAGAAATATGATCCCCTCACCTGGGGACTCGTGCTTCCGTTCCTATGCTTGATTCTACAGGAAAGCGGCCACACTCCTGCTGCGGGTGCCCCGCGACGGAGAAGAAGCTCAGGCAAAGAGAGCGTACGGTGCAGCTTGGCTTTCAGCAGGCATCCTATAATCAGCGTACTGAGCGCAATGCGCAAGGTTGCAGCAGATCGGTTCAAATTTCACGAAGAAATGGAGATTGCATGAAACCCTCTACCCCAGCAATTGCAGCGGCTGCAGTGCTCATGATGTTCTCCTCGGCGGGATACGCGCAGGACAGCGGCGCGTCGCTTTTCCAGTCGCGATGCCAGATGTGCCATGGAGCGGACGGAAAAGGAGACACCCCAACCGGCAAAGCATTCCACGTTCCTAACCTTCACGATCCGGCCGTTGCCAAGATGACCGATGCCGAGCTGGCGGGCGTCATCACGAAGGGAAAAAACAAGATGCCGGCCTTCGGTACCCGGCTCACCTCTGCGCAAATCGACTCGCTGGTCGCGTATATACGGACCCTGCAAAAGCAATAGCGTGGCCAAGCACCCGATGCACCGGCGGGTGCATGCAGTGTAGCGGCAGGAGAATGGCCGGAGCCTAGGAGTGCAGGGTTGCCCGGATTACCAGACTCAGAATGATCATGAGCACGGCTGAAGCCGGGATCACCATCAGAGCTCGGTTCAGCCGGCGCGGGTCGCCGCCGGCGATCCAGCCGATGACCCGTGAACTTACCGCCAGGCCCACCCATCCGCAGGTGATGGCGAACCCAATGGCCGTGCTGGTCATCTGCGGAAATGCATCCCCGACGATGGCCAGAGTTGTGGGGAATACGGGCGCCATGGAGATGCCTGCAAGCCCGACCAGAATCAGCGCGGTCGTCGGCTTTCTGGTGCGCAGCATCAGGTAGGTTGTGATGGCCATAGCGGAGGATGCCACCAGCACAACCGTCACCGCAGAGATGTGAATCAAAATGGGGGTGACCAGAACCCTGCCGAGCAGCAGGCCCAACGCGAAGCCGATGGACAGGATGTTCAGCGCGCGCGACTCGGGAATGCCCTGCGCGATCAGGTGGCGGGGCAGCCAATTCCAGACTCCCACCTCACACGAGACATAGAGAAAGAGAAACAGACCCAGCAGAAAGAGAATGGGCCTGCCGAGAACATGTCCCACCTCTCCCGCAACGAAGTTGTGGATTCCGGTGGGTCCGGGCATTCGCGTGACGATTTCAAACATGAGCGATACCAGGGAGAACGCGGCAATCGTATAGCAAAGCCGAATCCAGTTCCTGGCGAAGAAATTGGCTGCGATAAAAGGCGTGACAAATCCGCCAAGACCAAAAAACAGATTGACCAGGTTCATGGTGCTGGCGCGATGCAGCTCCCCCACGTCGCTGGCCAGCGCGTTTGCGCCGGTGATCACGATGCCGCCTCCGACGCCCAGCAGGAAAAGCAGAAACAGGATGTTCTTATATCCTCTGCAGCGAGGGAGCCCGAGCAATGCGAGCGAAATGCAGCCCAATCCCAGGATGAGCCCGACCTTTTTGCCCTCGGCATCCAGCAGGGGGCCGACTGCGAGCGAGGCCAGGATGAGGCCCAGCGCCTGGGCAAACGCGATCGTTCCGTTCTGACTGGGCGTGAGTTGAAAACGCTCGGACAGGTTCGGCAGAATGGTGCCGAGCGTAGCCGCAGTCATTCCGTACACGAAGATGGCCAAGATGACGGCGAGAAGCAACATCCAGGGACGACCTTTCTTCTTACTTCTGAAGGCCCGCGGAAGCTTCGATTTCAACCCAGCCGCGTTTGCGATGACTTTCGAGTTCCGCCTCCAGCAGGATGAGCTGGCGCAGTCCATCGGTCATCTGCGGATACTCCGCAGGTGCGTTCGGGTCTGCGACAGAGGCGTAAAAGCGCCGGAAAAGCTGCTTGAAGGTATCATCGTAGCCTTCGCTGTGGCCACCCGGCAGGTCCGCGTAGTTGCGCGCCTGCGGCTGCATCAGCGCCGGATCCTTCAGCATCAACCGGTTCGCGGTATCGCGTTCTCCGATCCAGAGTTCGTCCGGCCGTTCCTGGTTCCACCGCACGGATGCTTTGGATCCGAACACTTCAATGTGCAGGCTGTTCTTGCATCCTGCGGCGACCTGGCTCGCCGTCATGCTGCCGCGTGCATTCTCCCCGAGATGAAACATCACCGAACCAAAGTCCTCCGTCTCCACCGGAGTATCCTCCACGTCTTGAGCAGCCGCGAGCTTTCCGGCGAAGGTTTCGACGTTGCGCTTGGGCCGTTTGCGAACAGGATGGAAGGTCTGCAGGTCGGCGCATAAAGACCGCACCCGCAAGCCAGTCACGTGTTCCGCCAGGTCGAACCAGTGCGACCCAATGTCGGCCATGGTGCGGGCCGGGCCGCCAGCCTTCACGTCAATGCGCCAGTTCCAGTCAGTTTCGTAGAGCAGCCAATCCTGGGAATACGTGCCCTGCACCACAAGCACCCGGCCAAGTTCGCCATTCTGCACCATGCGACGCATCTGCTGGGCCATGGGATAGTAGCGCAGGTTATGGCACACGCCATTGCGCAGCTTTTTCTCTCGGGCCAGCTCGACCAGTTCCTGTGCCGCCTCCACAGAGATGGCCAGCGGCTTCTCACAGAGGACGTGCTTGCCTGCAAGGAGAGCGTCTTTCGCCATGGGAGAGTGCATGGCGTTCGGCGTGCAAATGTGCACCGCGTCGACTGTCGCATCCTGCAGGATCTGTCGGTAATCGCTCTCCGCCCGTTCAATGCCGAAGCCTGCGCCGAGGCGCTCTGCGGATTGCAGTTCGCGTCCTGCGATGGCCACCACTTCGACGCCCTCAACGCGCCGCAAAGCTTCCAGGTGCACGCGCCCCATAAAACCCGTGCCGAAGATTGCTGTCCGGATTTTTTTCATCTCTCTCGCCCCTTTTATCCCGCTAGACCCACCACGCTGTCGCCGGCTTCTCGCGGATGATGATTTCGTTCAGGAATTGTGCAGCCTTGGTGAGACCCTCTTCCGGAGACATCAAGCTGTCTTCATGCTCGATCGAGAGCACGTTGTCGTAGCCGAACATGCGGAGGGTAGAGACGAATTCTTTCCACCATTCCGCGCCATGTCCGAAGCCGCACGTGCGGAAGATCCAGCCCCGGTTGCGCTCGTCCGTATATGGCTTGGTGTCCAGCACGCCGGTACGCGGCAGGTTTGCCGGATAGAGCTGCGTGTCCTTGGCATGAACGTGAAAAATGGCATCCCCGAGGACGCGGATTGCGGCAATCGGATCGATGCCCTGCCAGAACATGTGGCTGGGATCGTAATTGCATCCCACAGATGGGCCTGCGATGGAGCGCAGCCGCAGCATGGTCTCCGGGCTGTAGACCACAAATCCGGGATGCATTTCAATCGCGATTTTTACGCCGTGCTCGGCGGCAAAGGCCCCATGCTCCACCCAATAGGGGGTGACAACTTCTTTCCATTGCCAATCCAGGACCTCAAGGAATTGGGGCGGCCACGGACACGTGACCCAGTTGGGCGCTTTGGCCCCCGGTGCGTCACCGGGGCAACCGGAAAAGTCCACCACCACCGGGACGCCGAGTTTCTCCGCCAGCAGAATGGTCTTGCGGCTGGTTTCGCGCGCCTGCTGCGCGATGGCTTTATCCGGATGGAGCGGGTTGCCGTGACAGCTCAGGGCGCTGATGGTCACGCCATGCTCGGCCACTGTGCGCTGGAACCGTTCGCGCGCCGGTCCATCTTCAAGCATCGACAGCTTACAGTGCGCGTCTCCTGGAAACCCTCCCGTACCCAGTTCCACACTGTCGATCTGAAGTTTATTCAGCATCCGCAGCACGCCTTCCAGCGGCATCTGCGATAACAGCGGAGTAAATGTACCCAGTTTCATCGACTACTCCTGTTCAAAGTTGCTGTGCGTGAGGCTACGTGCATCTTTTTGATTCGCGGCGAAGGCGGACTGAATTCGCTCTCCTTTGCAATCTATGCAGTTACGCGTAATTTTACAAACACAAAGCTATAATCCGGAACCTCTGGCCCTCCAAGTAGTACGCGTCCGGCATCCAAATCGCTATAATTTTGTTGAGACGCACCGCAGGCACACCATACTCCAGCAACTTGCAAAGGCAAATCGAACGAATGAAGTCCATTCACTTGCAGCCCATCTTTCTGGGATTTCTATTCACAGCACTTTCAGTGTCCGTCCTGGGGCAATCGACGCATTCCTCACGGCCACCCGCACAGGCAGCGGACACTTTCAATTCGTACTGTGCTGTTTGCCACGGGCCCGACGGCACTGGAAGCTCGACCGGCAAAGCCCTGAATGCGCCAAACCTGCGTTCGGCGGCGGTCCAGAAGCAGTCGAATGCCGCTCTTGTGCGATTTATCCGGGAAGGAAAAGAGCCGATGCCGCCGTTTAAGGGCCAATTGACGGACGAGCAGATCGCGGAAGCGGCCGCGTATGTCCACTGGCTGGGGCGGCACAAAGCACGCCAGTAATCATCGCCGGATGCCTGTGAGCGGGCCCCATACGGGTGTTGAACGGGCCCACTTTGGCGCGTGTTTTAGAAACAACGCGCCTGGTGGGGCTGCCAATCGGATCCGAGCCTTCCAGCGGCCCGGAAGCAGTGAGAAACGTCCGAGTCCTGGGTGTGCCTGCGACGGGACTCGGTAGGCGCGGCCAGGGACTATTCCGCGAGATGAAAGCTGTACATTTTTCCGCTGGACGCTAGATTGCGTGATGTGAAAGCTCCCGGCGGAAGAAAGCCATATTCTCCCGGTTGAAGACCGGAGGGCAGCTCGATGACATACGTGCGCGAGGCCACTTTGTTCCCTTTGAACGGGATCAGATCGCGCGTCGCACCGGAGGAAGTATGGATGACTCCGCCAGTCAACGAGCGAAACTCACGATAGTGCGACTTAGCATGAAGTCTTAGCAACTGATATTCCGAGACCGCATCCCCGTCCGGAACGACCAGAAGGAATTCCACGGGTGCGGCCAGCGAGGTTGGGCTCCGCGCGCCGTTCAAATGTCCGTTGACATCGGGCTTCACGATTCCGTCTGTCGCAATCGTTTTCAGAAAGCCACCCGTCTTCACATTCACGATCTCCGGCTCGATCTCGACATATGCGCCCTTCGATTTGTAGTACACACCGATATCAGTGGGAAAGTTTCCCGTGTTTGCCGCAAGAGCGCCACCCTGGGCTGCGGAGGCTGAACTTGGATTGTTCTTCGCAATCATTACGGCCATGACCGCATCGGATACACCAGCCTGTTTGAGTGCGATTAAGTCATTTGCGGACAGAGTGAAATGTGCAGGTTGAGAATTGATGGTGGAAACAATGATTCCATCGCTCATCCCGGCCTTGACCATTTTGATGACGGAGTCGTTGTTCATGAGAAGTTGCTGTGCGTTAGCTGCGCCAAGGCAAATGGCAAACAGAGCACACGCTATGCGTGTCTTCATGTGGCTTCCTTGTACAACTGGGCTGAAAAATTAGCCAAGTGTAGCACCGGAAATCGCATAAAACAACGAAATTCCTGACGTCTGAGTAGCTATCGAGCTACTTGGCCGGGAAAAGATGTCTGGCTACGATGGCGATCAGGGCGACGAAGTTGGCCATGGAGGTTGTGACCAGCGCGATGAGAACGGGATCGGTCAAATGAAAACGGCTGCCCACGGTGCCGCTTTGCCAAAGCATGCGACGCACGTTCACGTCCCACCAGAGATTGAGCGCGATGACAAAACCGAAAAGCGCGATTTTCAGCACAAAGCGCAGCAGCCAGTCCCAACTGGCATGGCTTAGGGCCCACTTGCTGTCTTTGGCAAATCCTTCCGATTCCCGCAACGCCAGGTCGTCGACGCCCCTGGTAGCCGCTGCGTAGATTGCCGGACGCGGAATCTCGATGTCTTGGGGAACATCGGCCGGTGAGGATGAAGCGGCGGCTGGAGAAATCTCTGCCATTATCGCAATGCCTGGTTCAACTGCATGCGGCGCTGAAATTCATCCAGAATCAGTCCGTCTTCGATGGTGGGGTCTTCCCAGGGTCGCGCGATCTTCTGGGTAAGGTCCCAGGCGTAGCCCGGCTCGTGCGTCATGACAGAAAGCTGCATTGCGGTCTGATCGCGATAGGTGTTCCAGACCTTACGAATCAGCTTGCAAGCGGCAGGGTCCAGTGTGCAGCCCTCGTCGTGCCCCCGTGCATCGCGCGTGATCGGGCTGGCCCGAAATTCCCGAAACTCATCGTAAAGCTCCGGAATAACCGGACCATACTTCCAGGCTTTGATTTTTTCCTGGATCAGGGGCCGATGGAGAAACAGCAGACTCCAGCCATGAGCCAGATAGACCAGCTTCTGCAATTTCATAGGATCGAGGGACGAGCCATCTTCCCGCGCCAGCTTTAACAACTCATTCGCAACGACACTTGCCCGGTATGCCATGGTTCCTCCCTTCTCCGTGCTCTACCCGGCTGTATTCCTGGAATAAGCACGATCTTTATCATTCCTAGCCTATTCCTTACCAGAGGCAAATGCCAGAATTTGCAGTTCAAACAGGCGCCTGGAAAGCCTAAGCTGGAGTCATCGCATCTCCACTAAGATAAACATCGGACGCACGTGAGTTGAATTTCGATTTATCAGAAAGAGGTGTTCCAGTTGACTCCCCCAACCAAGCCTTCAGCCCGGGTAGCTCTCCCTTACCGCGATCGTGCGCTTCCACCCAATGCGACCGTGGCAGGCCCCACCCCACCCACAACCCCGATCCGCGTTTCCGTAATCGTGAAGCGGAAAGAGCCGCTCGATGTGGCCGCATTGCAAGGCCGTCAGCTCACGCGGGACGAATTTCTGGACCAATACGGCGCAGATCCCACAGCCTTCGAACAGCTCCGCGCCTTTGCAGCCGAGCACGGCCTTGCCGTGGACGAAGCAAATTCCAGCCTGGCACGAAGAACGCTGGTGTTGGTCGGTTCAGCCGAGCAGATGCAGCGGGCATTCCAGGTGGAACTGCAGGAAATCGACCACGACGGCGACCATTACCGCATTTCTCAGGGAGCGATCAGCCTGCCGGGCAACTTTACGGTATTGGTGGACGCCATTCTGGGCCTGGATACGCGACCGCAGGCGCGGTCGCATCTTCGGCGACTCAGAGATCTGAAGCCGGGGGGAGGAGTGCGTCCGGCCGCTGCGGGCGCCCAGGGCTATTTTCCCAGACAGGTGGCTGAGTTCTACAATTTTCCGCTCACGCTGGATGGAACGGGCGAGACGATCGGAATCATCGAACTCGGCGGCGGCTACACGACAAGTGACATCCAGCAGTATTTCCAGAACCAGGGGTTGCCGGTTCCCAGTGTCACGGCCGTTTCTGTGGATGGAGGCGCGAATCTGCCGACCAACCCCAACGGCGCCGACAGCGAGGTGATGCTCGACATTGAAGTGGCCGCAAGCATTGCGCCGGCAGCAAAGATCGCGGTCTATTTCGCCCCGAATACGGACCAGGGGTTTCTTGACGCGCTGACAACGTCCATTCACGACACCACCAACAATCCTTCCGTGATTTCCATTAGCTGGGGTGGCCCGGAGTCGAGCTGGACGCAACAGGCCATGACCGCACTCGACAACGCGTGCCAGTCCGCCGCTGCGCTGGGAGTGACGATCACCGTTGCCTCCGGGGACAATGGCTCGAGCGACGGCGTGAACGATGGCGCGAACCACGTGGATTTTCCTGCTTCCAGTCCGCACGTGCTTGCCTGCGGAGGGACCCAGATTTCCACCAGCGGGACCACACTCACGAATGAAGTAGTCTGGGACGATCTGGCGCAGGGCGGCGGAGCCACCGGCGGCGGAGTCAGCGTGGTATTCCCCCTCCCGGCTTGGCAGCAGAATGCAAACGTACCGGGCGCGACCAATGGAGGAACGGGCCGCGGAGTGCCGGACGTCGCCGGGGATGCCGCACCCTCGACCGGCTATCAAATTGAAGTGGACGGGCAGAACGAAGTGGTGGGCGGCACCAGCGCGGTTGCTCCTTTGTGGGCCGGATTGATCGCGCTGATGAATCAAAGCCTCGGAAAGCACCTGGGATTTTTGAACCCGCAGATTTATCCGCTGCTGGGGAGCGCCGCGTTCCATGACATCACGCAGGGCAACAATGGAGCGTTTCGCGCGGGACCGGGATGGGACGCCTGCACCGGACTGGGTTCGCCCAATGGAGACACTCTGCTGACGTCCCTGTAAGCGGGATCGATACCAAGACGCAGCGTCAACCTGCGCAAGTGCAGGCTTTCGTCATGCCCTTGCTGCGGGAGTGGGCCGCTGGGAACATGTGGATCGAACTGCTGGATCAGGGGAGGCCGGCTGGCCGGAGCTCCGGCTTTCCTTTTTCGTTCATCCGGATGGTTCCCATCGGGTGATGATGATCATGAGTAAACAGCACAAGCCATTTCTCTGGAACGGCGCGCGCATAGAATCGCTTGCGCTGCTCGATGCAGGTCAAAGGAAACAGGTCGTAGCCCATCACCCATGTGGGATCGAGATGCGCGCTTGTAGGAATCAGATCCGAGATATACGTCGCACGCTGCCCGGCGGAGTCAATGTGAATCGCCATGAGGTGCGCCGTGTGTCCGGGGAAAATCTCGCATGAAATTCCAGGAACAATTTCTCGGACCTCGCCGGGCCGGTCCCCATCAAGAAGTGTCATCTGGCCGGATGCCACTAAAGGATCGTAGTTGTCGCTAATGTAACTGATACGATCACGATCCAGCTGCAGATGACCATGCTCCACCTCGCCGCGATGCGCGAAGTAGCGGGCATTCGGAAAAAAAGGCTCAATTTTTCCCGATTCATCTCTGATCGTGTTCCATCCGCAGTGGTCGAAGTGCAGATGGGAGTTGATGACAATATCGACCTCTTCGCGACGCACACCGGCGGCGTCCAGACTGTGTGGCAGCCGTTCACTGGCCCCGTAGATTTCCTTCAGTTTGGGCGGAAGCTTATTTCCCAGGCCCGTTTCAATGGCTACGGTCTGTTTCCCGGTACGAACAATTACTGTGTTGGCGCCGAGCAGAATTCTATTCTGCTCGTCCGCTGGAGCGCGCTTCTGCCACATGGGTTTCGGCACCACGCCGAACATGGCGCCGCCGTCCAGGAAATAGGGCCCATCGGAACAGATTGTGAGTTCGAAGTCGCCCGCAGTTGTGCGTCCGCGTACCAGGTCATGGGTGTTCGGCTGTTCCGCCGGATGAGACATGGAAATCTCCTGATGATCTACTTGTTTGCAGGCGTCGGCTGCAGAGTGGTTTCGAAATGCTGCAGTATTGCATTGAACAGGTGAGTCCGCGCGGCAGGTCCGGCGATGGAATGTGTTTTACGCGGATACAGAAGCAGCCGGTATGGCACATTGTCAGTTACAAATTGCTGAATCATCTGGATCGTGTTCTGCATGTGCACGTTGTCATCGCCAGTACCGTGCACCATGAGCAGATTTCCATGCAGGTGCGCAGCGCTGTTGACGACAGAAAAGTCGTGGTAAATCTGCGTGTTTTCGGCAGGCAGACCAAGGTACCGCTCGGTGTAGATGGAGTCGTAGAGTCTCCAATTGGTGACAGGAGCAACGTCCACCCCGGCAGCGAACCGGTCGGAGTGGGTCATGGCATAGAGGGTAAATGTGCCGCCCCAGCTCCAACCCCACCAGCCCATGCGCCCGGCATCGATTTCAGGATGCTGCTGAAGCACCTGATCGACCATCGTGAGCTGGTCCTGTAACTGCACTGGCCCGAAGTCGCGATAGGCGAACTCCGCAAAGGTGCGGCCGCGGTTTCCCATTCCGCGGTTATCGACATGCAGAACGGCAAAACCGTGCTGCATGAGGAGTTGCTCGAACAGAAACTCCTGGCCGCCGAAACTGTCGCGCACGGTTTGCGCATGCGGACCGCCGTACGGGTTCACGATCAGCGGCACGCTCGCTTTTTGGTGCATATCGGGCGGCAGCAAAAGCTCGCCGTATAGCGTAGTTCCGTCTACCGCTTTGCCTGTGAACATCACCGGCTTGACCAACGTGTAGCCATCCAGCGGTTTGGACTGCCAGAACGGAGTGCAAGCACCGGCCATTGTGCAGACACTCGCCGTGGGAGGCTGGACCAGGCTGGAGACGGTATCCACATAATGCTGCGCATCCGGCGCCAGGGAAATGCGATGCACGCCATGGACGGTGCTGACCATCTTCTTGCCGGTCCCGTCCAGACCCACTTGCCACAGCATTTCTTCGCGCGGGTCCGTCTCGTTGGACGTGTAGTAGACGATGGCGGATTTCTGGTCGATGCCGGCGACCTTCAGCACCTCCCAGTCTCCATGCGTCAGTTGGCGGACCAGTTTTGCGTCGCTCGCCAGCGGGTCTTCCGCGTCAAACGAGTAGAGATACAGATGCGTGTAGCCGTCCTGCCAACTGGTCAGCAGAAATTGACCGTTATGAAGAAAGTGAACATCGTAGGCTTCGTCGAAAAATTTGTTCGCGGTCTGCGCGAGCGCCATGCGGACAGCGCCGGTTTCGGTGTCCGCAAAATATATGTTCATGTGCCTGTGATCGCGCTGCAGCATTTCAATCCAGACGTGGTGATTGTCCAGCCATCCAAAACGAGGGATGTAATCGTTATGCTGCGAGAGTGGAACATGCAGCCACACTGTGTTGCCGCCGGTTGCCGCAACAATGCCGACACGCACACCGGGATTCGGGTCGCCCGGCTGAGGATACTGCTGCGCGTCGACCCGGCTGTGCGTCGGAATCCAATCCACGATCGGATAGGCCGGAACCGTCGCCTCGTCCATCTGCAGGTAGGCGATGTGCTGGGAGTCGGGCGACCAGAAGTAATTGCTGCGGACGTCGAGCTCTTCTTCATAGACCCAGTCCACTTCACCGTTCAGCAGCGTGGGTTGCGGCGTGTTGGTCAGCGCGGTGTCGTGCTTGCCCTTAAGCGTCAGCACGTGCAGATTGTGGTCGCGCAGGAAAGACAGAGATTTGCCGTCCGGAGAAAACTTTGGATCGTCCCCGCTGCCGGCACCTGTCGTGGCCGCCTGCACGGCGGTTCCTTTGTTCAGGTCATAGAGCCAGAGCACGCCGCTGTGATCGAACACGATATGTTTGCTGTCCGGGGACCAGAGGTAGCTGGGCTGTCCGTAGCGGGCGCGGTGATCGCGGTCCCGCTCATTCATTGTCGGGCCGTAAATTGCGGCAAGCTTTGCATGCTCAACCAGAACGGACGTTGCGCCGTTTAGAGCACCTACGGTAATGACGTCATCGGGATGGCCGTGCTGCGTGTCGGGCGACAGATAGGTCACCCCTGCGCTGTCCGGACTCCACAGGTAAGCGGATGGCGGCTTGCCAGCCGGGCCATTTTTCTGCCATATTTCTGCCACAGTCCAGGGCTTTCCGCCGCCGTGCGGCGCAGTTTGGGGTGGTACGGCCTGGGCGAGTGAAGTGACAGCGACAGAAATAAATCCGGCAAGTAGAAAATGACGGAGCATTCGTTGAACTCCCATGATTCCATGAGTAGATACGAAGAAAAGCAAGTTTACAGGAATCCTCCCTTTCCATGCAGGCGAACGCTGACCGGTCACTCTGTTTCAGACACGCCCGATTTGCGGAGTCCCGGTTGTTGCCAGCGATTGGAGCGAGTTGCGCCTGTGCAACGATAACTGCACCGGAGGATGGTTATACTGGGCCGATGCCCGGCAATGGCCTGTCAGATTCCGATTCGGGTAAACCGTTGAGCGGCGGACGCGGCGGGCGATGGCCAGAATCTGATAACGTACCTCTATCGAAATCAGTTCGCTCTTATGAATATTAAAGCTGTCGCACTGCGGGCGGGCGTCTCTACCGCAACGGTCTCGAGAACCATCAATGGTTCGGCCAAGGTTACCGCGCGGACGGCGGCTCGTGTACGCGCGGCCATTCAGGACCTGAACTTTCTCCCGGACACGAACGCACGCGCGTTAGGGTCTGGGCGCAGCAGACTTTATGGGCTGATCATTTCGGACATCACCAATCCTTTTTTCCCGGAGATCGCGAAGGCGTTTGAAGATGCTGCCGTCGAGCATGGGCAGGAAGTCCTGATGGCCAACACCAACTACGATCCGATCCGAATGGAAAACTGTGTCCGGCGCATGCTGCAGCGCAAGGTCGACGGGGTGGCTATCATGACCTCCGAGATGGATGACAAGCTGGTTGAAATGCTAAGCGGCCGCAAGATCCCTATTGTCTTTCTGGACGCCGGCCAACCCGGACCCGGGATCAGCGTCGTGCGGATCGACTATGCGGGCGGCGTGGACAGCGGCATGGATCATCTCATCGGCCTGGGTCATCGCCGCTTCGCATGTATCAGCGGGCCTTTGCATCTGGCCTCCGCTCTCACCAGGTTCCGGGCATTCAATGAGAGCATTGCGCGCAATCACCTGGTGACCCATCAGGCTCTGATCCGTGAAGGAAACCACCACGTGGACGGTGGCCATGACGCAATGGCGAAAATCCTGAAATCGGGGGCTCGCCCGACCGCTGTGATGGCATCCAATGACCTGACTGCCATCGGCGCGATGGGCGCGATTTACGAGTATGGATTGCGCGTTCCGGAGGATATTTCCATTCTGGGCTACGACGACATCCAATTGAGCGCCTTTACCCGGCCGGCGCTGACGACCATCAGTCTGAGCCGCGATGAAATCGCACGAACTGCATTTCGGGCGCTGTTTCGCACCTACTCCCAGAATCCCATCGAGCCCGTCCAAGGCGAAGAGCACCTCGTCCGCTCCCGGCTCGTTTTGCGAAAATCCACCGGCCCGGCGTGCTCCTGAACCGGATCGCAACCCGATTTCATTGCAGTGAGGAAATGAGGTCTTGATCTTCCTTCTGGCTGTGCGGCTCACCACAACGCTTACTCCCATCGACTGGTCGATCATGCTGGTCTACTTCGCGTTCGTCCTGGGCATTGGTTTTGTCCTGAAACGCTATGTGCGCACCAGCAACGACTTCTTCCTGGCGGGCCGCTCTATCCCGGCATGGGTCTGCGGGTTGGCTTTCATCTCGGCAAATCTGGGCGCGCAGGAAGTGATCGGCATGGGGGCTTCCGGCGCGAAGTATGGCATTGTCACCAGCCAGTTCTATTGGATTGGCGCGATACCCGCGATGGTGTTCGTCGGTCTGTTCATGATGCCGTTCTACTACGGCTCCAAAGCGCGCTCGGTGCCGGAATATCTGAAGCTGCGTTACGATGAAAAAACCCGCGCCTGGAACGCCTGCTCGTTCGCCATTATGACGGTGTTTTCGTCGGGCATTTCCATGTACGCCATGGCGCGGCTCATCCAGATTCTGCACATCTTCGACGGAGTGTTCCTCCGCCTGGGTTTGCCTCTGGACTGGATTTTCCATTTCTCCATCGTGCTGTCCGCGGCCATTGTGCTGGGCTACATCTTCTTTGGGGGCCTCACCAGCGCGATTTACAACGAGGTCCTTCAGTTCTTCCTGATCGTCGCCGGATTCATCCCGCTGGCGTGGATTGGCCTGAAGGATGTCGGCGGCTGGCAAGGCATCCAGCGGACGCTGGAGCCTGCTTACACCCACTCCTGGCGCGGTATGGAACACGCCAGCACGAATCCGCTGGGTACGCAGTGGTATGCGCTGATCTTTGGGCTGGGTTTTGTGCTTTCCTTTGGCTACTGGTGTACAGATTTTCTTGTGGTCCAGCGAGCCATGGCCGCCGAATCGCAACTCGCGGCACGGCGTGTGCCGCTGATTGCCGCCATTCCGAAAATGTTCTTTCCGTTTCTGGTCATTTTGCCCGGCCTGATTGCAATTGCCCTTCCTACGATGACGCAGCGCACACTCGCGCAAGTGCAGACGGCACCCGTGCCGGGACAGGCCCGCCGCGCGGACGTTTTGCGGGGCGCCACCTCCGACGCTGCGCTTACGCCGATGGGTAAAGGCCTGATTCCGCCCAAAGTCGACCCCGTAACCGGCAGCGTACTGACCGACAGCAAGGGAAAGCCGCTGCTCGATTACGACCTTGCGATTCCCAACATGCTGCTGCACTTTTTCCCGGCGGGGATGCTCGGCCTGGGACTGACAGCACTGCTCGCGAGTTTTATGTCGGGAATGGCGGGAAATGTGACGGCTTTCAATTCCGTATGGACGTACGACATTTACCAGTCGTACATCCACAGGAACGGCACCGACCAGCATTACCTATGGATGGGCCGCATGGCCACCATCGGCGGCATTTTGTTATCGGTGGGAGCGGCGTATCTCGTCACGTCCTTCAACAACATCCTGGATGCGCTGCAACTGGTCTTCTCTTTCGTGAACGCACCCCTGCTGGCAACTTTTTTGCTTGGTATGTTCTGGAAGCGGACCACCGGACATGGCGCGTTCTGGGGCTTGCTGTCGGGTACCTGCGCGGCCGTTCTGCACATCGGGCTGACGTTACCCGCGGATGCTGCCGGAGTGGGCATTCACGGCGGCTGGATCACAGTCCTGCACCGCTACCCGAGCACCATGGCGCAGAATTTCTGGACCTCGGGCTGCGCCTTTACCGTGTGCCTTGCTGTGACCGCGGGATTGAGCCTGATGACGGAACCGCGTAAGGAAGAAGAACTCGTCGGGCTGGTGTATTCACTGACTCCTAAGCTTTCGGACAGCGATCTGGCCTGGTATCAGCGGCCTGCGACACTGGGAATCGCTGTCCTGGTTGTGTTGGTTTTGCTGAACCTGGTATTTGCATAATTCCAAGAAGGGAGGTTTCCCATGGGATTGGACATCCGCCTGCCGCTTGGCATGCTTTTCGTGATAACCGGCGGCATGATGGCCGTCTACGGTCTGTTTACGCGGGGCAGTGCGATCTATGAGAAATCCCTGTACCTCAACATCAACCTGATCTGGGGATCGATTCTTGTTTTGTTCGGTTTCTTGCTGTTGCTTCTGGCGTGGACTGCGCGCGGCGCCAAATCGCGCGCTGGCGAGCCGGCGGAGCGTGGAGGAGCGCACGAATCTGACAAGGAATCGATCGACTCAGTACAATAAACTCGAATCGAGCAGCGAATAATAGAAACGCAAAACTTTGCAAGGGCCTGTAGCTCAATGGTTAGAGCAGAGCACTCATAATGCTTTGGTTCCAGGTTCGAATCCTGGTGGGCCCACCAGCACGCCGGTGCCAGCCGCGCTGGAGAGTCGTGGGTGCAGGGTGGCAGGAAACGCGGAGCACCTAGCTCATCCAGGCTACGATTTTTCGCAAGTTGGCCGGTGAGTCCGAAACCGTTCCTTTGGCCAGACCGGGCCCAATCGCCACGGCTATATCATGCCCTTCATACCACGCGAGGAAACACGACCGGTCCGCTCCGGAAAGCCGCTGCTGATTGATCCACGTGTAGTATGCGCCCATGTCGGCATCAATCAATGAGCCTTCCGGGTCGGTTTTTTGGGTCAACGGGTCGCGTTTCAGCAGCTCTTCCATGGGAGCCATGCGCTGCCTGGGTGCGAACCGCGCAAATAGCGTAAGAGGTTGCGCGCGCCGCAAGGCTTCCCGCGCCGTCCACTGCACAAATGTAGTGCTGAAAACCTGTGCTCCTGCTCCCTCGGTCAGCACGTTCACCTCAAAATGCCGTAGCGCGGTCTGGCTGGGATCGCCATGCAGCCCGAGATCCGATGGGCCCAGCCCGGCCATAAAGGATTGCACAGCCTCCGGCCCCACTCCGCTCCGCGCGGATGATTGTTGGACGAAGCGGCTCGTCAGGTTAAGTTCCTTCAAGGCAGCGGGTGCGAGCGCGTGATAGGAAGTCAGCGTAACTCCCTGTGGAAGGCCGCAGCCGGGCTCCGGCTCGCCCCCGTCGATGTACCAATGCGCGTATGGCGCCGGATGTTCACGGGCGCGATCGTTCACGACGCCGATCAGAGTGGCCATCCCGTCTTCCGGCTGTACCTTGGTAAAAATCGTTCCATGGGGCCGGAGCTTGCGAAACAGCACGCGATCACTGTGCGGCACCCCCTGGCCTATCACCACAATCGACAGTCGCGAAATCGCGGGCACAGGCTCAACCAACACCTGCTCCAATGTTTTCTGGTAAGTCAGTGCCGCCGCTCGATAGGCATCCATCTGCTGCATGGACCAGAGCAGCCCGCTTAGCTGCTCGCTGAAACGCTGTGGCTGGTTCACCCAGTCCATTTTGCCGATCGCTGCCGGCAGACGCACCGCTGCAAAGGGAGCCATCAAATTTGCAAAGGAGGGTTGCGGCAGACTGGCAAGATACTGGAACTGACGGGTCAGTACCCGCTGCTCCACAGGAAAGCGCCAGTCGTAGTCAATCATTTCCCGCAGCAGAATCGGCAGCAGAGACAGAGGGACCTGCCTGAGAACAGCCAGATTTGCCACAGCGAAGGCACGCGCCTGCGGCGGGTACTTCGCGAAGCTTTTTGCACGTAGGTCCTGCGGCCGCATCAGATCACCTCGACGATGGTTCTGCCCTTCGCGCCGGGTGTCTGAAATCCCATCAGTGCTCCGAGTGTAGGCACCAGATCGACTGAATCCAGCGGACGATTGACCGTGGTGTTCTGGCGAATGTGTGGGCCGAGCGCCATCATCCAGGTGGTCCGTGAAAGCGCATCGCCCGTGCGATGATGCTGAAATCCATTTCCGGACGCGTCCATGTCCGAATCGCGCCCAAAATCCGGCAGGATGAACATGGTCGTACGTCCATGGTACTCGGGATCGTTCTGGATCATCCGCCAAATCTCTCCACAGAGGCGATCCGTTCGCTGAATTCCTTCAATGTAGAGCGAATATGCCCCAGCATGGGCCACGTCCATATCATGAAGCGTGATCCATAGCAGGCTGGGAGCGAACTGCCTCATCAATTGCCGCATCACGTAGACGGACAATTCGTCTGCGCTGGAAAGCGTCTGGGCATGCCTGGTGAAATCTTCTACTGAAAGATGAAGAACGTCCGTGAGGCGCGAAAGCGGAACGTCGGTGTGTCCCAGGACAGGCGTGGACATAGGATCTTCGTAGCTGTCCTGCAACAGGAAATTGAAAGCGCCGCGATTTGGATGCTCCCCCAGCGCCGCATTCAGCAGATGCTTGGGAAGAATAACGGGCGCGCCGTAGCCGCGCGCAAAATTAGCTCCGCTGCTCTGCCCAATCCGGTTAAAGCCGTTGCTGGGGGCAATCACCCAGACATCATTCGGGGGCCGTCCCAGACCCTTACGGTAGTATTCAAAAACCGTGGGATGATTGGGTGCTACGAGAGCGAAATTGTCGAACGTTTCGTAGACGCCGGTAGCGAGACTGGCGGTGGCAACATAATGTCCCAGAATGCCATGGTTCACAACCTGGGTGCAGAACGTCGCCTGCGGAATCAGTTCCTGAATCAGGTGGGGGATATTCTCCTGCCCGCTGGGGGCAAACGTCTCCACGTCCCTCGCCCCTCCGCCAAATGTAACGACGACCGTCTTTCTGCCTTGCTGCCTGACGGCGGCATGAAGGGGCGACACATGCGAGGTGGCTGCATAGCCGATCGCTCCTGCCGCGGAACGGAGGAAATCGCGCCGAGTCCACGCGGTTTGTTGCGCGATCTGTCGCAAGTTTTCGATCATTCCATCTTTACCACCAGGGTGGTGATTTCCTGCATTCTGGCATTCAGGTTTTGCTGTTGACTTTTGCTGTATTCCCGGTCGAGCGCAATCTGACGCTGCGCCTCAGTATGACGGCCAAGATGCGAATACGCGAGCGCCAGCCGATAATGCGCCTGTGCCAGGTCCGGTTGCAAGCGAATGGCTGTCTCGAGTGGACCGACGCTTTCTGCCCACTTCGACTCAGTTTGCAGCAGCACGCCCATTTCCAATCTTGCCTGGGCCAGTTTGGGTCTTGCGGCGATGGCCTGTTGAAGCATTTGTTTGGCAACCTTCAGTTGCCGCGGGCTGGACGGCTGATGCAGGATGCTGGTTGCCGCGTACGTAGCCAGCATCGCATTTTGCGGATGCCGCAGCGCGAACTGGACCAGCGTCGCGCAGCGGGGATGATTGCCTTCTGTCAGCACGGTGCAGGTGCGTCCCAGAAGGTCGGCATACAGGACATTCCCGGGCGCTTCCGCCAGGAGATCGGCGAGGATTGGAATCGCGTGATCGTAGTTGCCATTTCCGTAGTATGCGATTCCGAGTCCGAGGCGCATGCGACGGCTGTCAGGATACTTTTTTACACCTGCGGACAACGCCTGGATTGCGGGACCGAAGGTCCAGTGACGCAAAAGCTCCACGCCGAGCACATAGATGTTCGTCTCGGAAGGCTCAAGCTGGGCGGCATTCAAATCGTGCTGGGCGGCCTGCTTATAACGCCCAAGCTTTTCGTCAATATCGCCGTACAGCGACTGTGCGGACGCGGAAAGTTTCACGCCTGGCATCCGAGCCAGCACCTCTCGCGCCTGGGCGTAACTCTGATTTTCGAATAGCGCCAGAGCATCGTTGTACGCCAGGTCGGCGTTGCCAGGATTGAGCGCCAGGGCCGCGCCAAAGGCTTTGGCGGCCTGGGCCGGATGGTGCAACAGCATCTCCGCCTGCCCCAGATTCTCCTGTGTGCTTGCGTCGTTCGGCTCGAGCTGAACTGCAATGTGGAGCTCACGCGCTGCTTCGCTGGCGCGATGCATCTTGAGAAGAGTTGCGCCCAGATTGGCGCGTGCGACATTGGAATCCGGCCGCTCCTCCGCAGCCGCTCGGAGCGGAGGCAATGCCTGCTTCAGATTGTTTTCTGAAGCATAGACGAGGCCCAGCAGCTCATCGACTTCAAAATTCCCGGGCAGGCGTGCATGCAGCCCCAAAAGCAAAGTTCGCGCCTGGGCAAGGTCTCCCCGCTGCATTGCGTCCTGCGCCCGCTGAAACGCCTGCGCGTCGCGGCTGGCAATGACCGGGGTCTGGCCCTGCGTATCCTGAGCGAGCGATGATCGGACAGCCAGTACGGTAAGTCCAATCGAGCCACACAGAACCAGACACGCCGCTAATTTGCTTCGAAGCATAGACCTGATCGGTCCCAAGCCAGGAACGCACTCGGGAGTGAAGGGCACCTGAAATCCGGCCGTCCCCTGAAACCTCCTCGGTGGCCATGCCTCAAACCGTCCACCGAGGAGACTATAGCATTACAGAGTCAGAACGTGTATTTGGCCGAAAGCTGGAAGAACCGCGCATCCGGAGTAAGGTACTGGAAACTGCGTGCGTTGGTGATCTGCCCCATGTTGCTGTTGATGTTCGCTGTCGCTATAGGTTCCGCATAGTCGGGTGTATTCAAGATGTTGAAGCCGTCTACGCGGATCTCCAGGACCTGCGACTTGATCGTGGGGAAATCCTTGAAGATAGACATATTGATTGTCTCGTATCCCGGTCCATAGACTTCGTTCCGCTTGCCTCCCAAATACGCTAGCACCTGTTTCCTGTTGGTCACATAACGTCCCGGGCCGGTCGCAGGAATATCGCTTCCAGGCAAAGGATTGGAAAACGCGCATGGGTTCCACCAGTGAAAGATGGTCCGGGTTCTGGCCGCGCACGTCACGCCCGGATTGGTTGGATTCGGGACACCTCCCGGAGCAAATGGATCACGAGTGACTTCCGCAAATGCCGTGCCTCCGGAAGCCGTGGTGATATTGGGATACACCGACATCGCATTCCCGCTTTGAGCAAAAAACTCCAGATTGGCTGCCCAGTCTCCGGCTATTGCCCCCAGGACCCGGTTCTGGTTCATCCACCGGCGGTTTTTCCCGAACGGAAGATCGTAGTAGCCGTTGAAAGTTACTCGATTGCGAACGTCGAATGCCGAGTTGCTGTAATCGTACTGCACTGGCAACAGGTTCGTGTTGCGGAAGCCGCCTCCTCCATTGGTGCCCAACGGGGAGGGTGTGTCGTCCAGTGAGTGCGACCAAGTATACGTGGCGAGAAAGTTCATACCGTTGTTCAGTCTTTTTTCAATTTTCGCCTGCAATGAATTGTATGCGCTGGTGCCTCCGTACGCGTTATATGCCGTCCCGCCGAAACCGGGGAACGGACGCACAAATTGCGTGTTGTTCGAGGGGTTCTCCAATGCCAACGGATTGTTGGGATCCGGGAACATTTGAAGATGCCGTGATGTATCCCCTACGTACGCCAGCGAGGCCACCATATTCGTAGTGAGTTCCCGCTGCACGGCCAGGTTGTAATCCGTGGTGTAGGGTGTATGCACGAGAGGATCGGAGCCGCGCAGCGCCGGAGTGGAGATGAAGTTTTGCAGTCCGACACTGAGAGCGTGTTGGAACCCATTCTGCAAGTTGATGCCGTATGTGGTTTCGGGGGTCGATCCTGGAGGCGCGCTGATGCTCGGACAGTTGTTGGCCGCGCAGTTCGGCGCGTTGAAAGTGTCGGTGAACTGGAAGGGATAATTTTCTCCCAGATTCGGATAGTAGCCAACGCTTTCCAGGCCTCCATAGAAGATGCCATATCCGCCATGGATGACCGTCTTAGGATCGATGGAATAGGCAAACCCAACACGCGGCGCGAAGTTCAATTTCTGCGCACTTACGAGCGCCGGGTTACCCGAATACTGAAGAGCGATGTGATTGGACGCCAGCAGGCTTGTAAAGCTCGGCGCCAGAGGAAATCCCTGCTGTTCCTTCGGAATCTCGAATACGGCCGTTCCATGGGGCACGCCGTTGGGGGACAAAAAGGAATGGCTGGTCGTATAGTACGAGGCCTGGTAACCACCCACGTCCTTGTAGGGCTGGAAAAAGTCATAACGTAGACCCAGATTGATGGTCAGCTTGTCGCTCGCGCGCCAGTCATCTTCGATGTATGCCGCGCGGTACCAGCGCGAATCTCCGTTCTTAAATTCATTGCTGAGCTGCGCGAAATTCATTTGATTGGCGAGGAAATCGGCAACGCCAAATCCGGTAAAGCTTGCGCCAAGATTGCTCGTATATTCCCCGTTGTAGCTGTAATTGCCCTTAGGAAAGGGAGGCTGCAGTGAGGAGAAGCGAATGCTCTGGAATTGCACGCCCATTCGCAAATTGTGATTGCCAACGATCTTCGTCACATTATCCAGTATTTCGTATACGTTCTCGTATTCATCCGATGGAATGAAACCCGGAACTCCAAAACCTGAGATGCCGCTGATTCCTGTCAGCGGAAGACCTCCGTTCAGAGGCGTGGAAGGACCGAATGGGATTCCTCCCAAACCCTGATCGGCAGCGACGTTGGTTCCAGCAAGCACGGGCAAATATGCATCGTGCAGGTAGTTGAATCCGAAACGAAATTCATTGATGAAGTTGGGGTTGAAGGTATGGGTTTCGCTATACGCCGCGTTCGCGCCGAAGTCCGTGGTGAATCCATCCCGGCCAAAGGTCCCACCGTCCAAAATATTGCCCAACGGCGGAGGCGAAAACTGAGGACTGTTGGAACTGCTGTAACGGAGAAACATCTGGTCTTTATCACTCGGGTTCCAGTCCATACGCGCGTCCCATTGGGTCGTGTCCAAGGTGGACAGACGATTGATAAAGAAGTTGTTGAAGGTAGCGCCGTTGCCCTCATTGGGCAATGGATAAAGATTCAATAGCTTTTGCGCGATTGGATCGATCTGATTTGGGCAGAAGACGTTTTGGCGCCCATTGCAGGTAAGCAGTTTCGTACCGCCCGAGTTAGGCTCATACAAAATAATCGGCTGGGCCGCTCCTGTCAGACTTGTATTCAGCAGCTCGGAGAAGTCCCCGTTGCGCATTTTCGCTGTGGGTACTGTTCTGGTCGATGGCTCGGCAAATTTCACACGATTTCCCTGCGCGTCTCCGAACACGAACAGGTGGTTCTTTATGATTGGAAATCCAAGTGTCGCCCCAAATTGGTTCTGATTGAACGTCGGTTTTACCCTGGTGCCAAAATCGGTCGCATCTAAAGCCTGGTTGCGGAAGTACTCCCACAAATCTCCGTGGATTTGGTTGGTTCCGCTCTTGATACTGGCATTCAACACAGATCCGGCCGAGTGGCCAAATTCCGCGCTGTAATTGCTGGTCTGAATCTTGAATTCCGCCAATGCATCGGGCGGCGGCAGCGCTACGAAGCTGGAGCCGTTGGCGAAATCAACCACGTTTACGTTGTTGTCCACGCCGTCCAGAATGAAGTTGTTCTGCGAAGAGTTTTGTCCATTCGCGTTGAAACCGCCGCTGCCCGAAACTCGATCTCCTGGATTGGGTGCGACACCTGTGGCGAGTTGTGCAATGTATACCCAGTTTTGCGAACTCAGCGGCACCGTTTTGATCACATGCGTCGTGATCACCTGGCCAATGGAGCCGCTCTGCGTCTGCAGAAGCGGCGGGGCGGTCGTCACTGTTACCGTTTGCGATACGGCGCCCGGCGTCAGCTTGAGCGGCACATTCAATTTTTCTTGCAGATCGATATGGATATTTTGCTGGGTGGTCTTTTCAAAACCGGGAGCGGAGGCGCTGACCGTGTAATTTCCAATGCGGATCGGCGAAAAAGTGTAGATGCCGCTGTCGTTACTTTTCGCGTTCAGCACCAGACCCGTGTCGTTGTTCGTCAGTGTGACATCGGCACCGGGTATGATCGCGCCGGTGTTGTCTTGCACCAGACCGGTGATTGCGCCGGCATCCTGCTGTGCATGCGCGGTGCGAGTTGTGAAGGACGCCACCATGAGTAGCGCCACGCCTAAAACAATAGGAAACTGTTGCTTCATTCGCCTCGAATTCAGATTTTTCAGATTATTGGGGAGCATAGATGTCATCCTTCCCGGATGCTTATTTGAACTTTCGCCATCGTTTTAGCGAAGGCGTGGCGCCATTCGCTAGGTCAGACGAGCCCGCATAGAGATGGAAGATTTCTATATTCGGTTTCGGGTGTTTTGAAACCGAATACAGCAAATCGTTTCCACAGTAAAAGCACCTCGATTTTGCTGTCAAGTCGCTGCCGGACAAAGATGCCGATTTTGATGATTGGCCCAATAGAATCCGTCTCTTGCGGGTGCCGCCAGAGGCCGAATCAAGCACAAATCAAGCACGGTTCAGGCACGGTTTAAATTTCGGGGATTCCTACGCGAGCGCGTTGATCGCAATGTCAATTTGTTACCGGCCAGCGAAGCCTCGGACGGATGCGCCTCGTTCCCAAATTCGCATGGGCCGAGGGAGCGGTCCGTTGCGATCCGGACCGTTACTTCGTTCTGATTTCCGGTGCGTTAGAATTTTGCCAGGCTGACGTGAATCACCTCGCCACCGTGTTTGAAGTTCAGCCCGCGATCCGTCTGATCTCCGTTCCAGATTCTAAGCGGCTCCCATTTTCCGTCGACATAAGTCCCTTGCACGGCCTGAAGAATATTCATGCGCTGGCCAGCCAGACGAGAGGGCAGGTGGAAAGAGACCCGGGCGTCAATGCCGGTAACGAGGAATTCATTGGGGCCAAGTTGCGCCACTAATGCGCGGCCGTGAAAGTCCGGCGTGCCCGGTGGACGGCGCCCGTCCGGCTGCGGAAAACCGAAGGAGATCGTCGCCTGCCATTGGCCGAAATCAAGCTCCTGTTGCGCTTTGCCGGGTTCTTCGACGGCGGTCTTGAGCTTGCCTTCAAAGTTCAGCAGAGCGATCTGGCTATCCATGGGAGCAATCAGCGCGTAGTTCTCGGTGTGCGCTTTAGGGCCGGTTCCGTCAGTAAAGGTCCAGCCGGTACGATCGATTCCGAACGGAGAAAATCCGATAGCGCCCTTGCCGAGGGCGTAAAAAAAGAACTTGGCAAAGCTGTCGCCTGAGCCTGTTTCGGGAATCCAGAGAGGATTGTCAGGACGCGCATAGGTGCGTAGAAGCTCCCGATAGAAGCCGGAGTCGTCGGTGTAAATATCCGGCCCAATCATGTCAATGGCCGGAGCAGCTACTTTCCAGAGGTCGATCATCTTTTGTACGGCTCCGCCGCTCGGATAGTTGATACCGGGAACGGTCACGCGACGTTCCGGCAACTCCGCCGCAGGGTAGCTCACCCATACGTTGACATACATGGGGACGTTGAACTGTGCCTTCCCGGCCGTCACGATGTCGTTAATGTAGCGAGCCTGATACCAGGCCTGGAACGCCTCGTCGGCATCCGGACCGAAGACCTGCGTCCATGTTCCCGGCTTTTTGTGCAGGCCAGCGGTGAGTTCCGAGGGGACCTGCTTGGCGAATTGCTGGTTAGCCAACGCGGAGTAGTCGCGCACAGTTCCGATTGCACCGGACTCATTCTCCACTTGAATCAGCAGAATGGTGTGCTGGCTGCCATCTACACTTTGCAAATGTCTGGTGAGGGCAACAAAGGCGACCTTGTCCGCGTCACGGTTCGCAACGGAGTTCGCGGACAGAACGTCGATCGGCTCTCCGTGAGAATTGATCATGCGGGGATAGCGGGCTGGATCGGTTTTGACCCAGGTAGGAGCGTAGTGCATCTGGCCGTTTTTCCAGGTGCCGAACCACAAAACAACCAGATGAAGATGATGCTGACGCGCTTGCTGAAGTAGATCGTCAACATTGGTGAAGTCGAATTTTCCTGGCTGGGGCTCGATCTGCTCCCAATACACCGGCGCCTCGACCGTATTGGCATGCATGTCCTCAAGAGATGGCCACACTTTGGGAAGGACAGACGGCCAGGCGCTTGAGTTATTGATCTGCGCTCCGAGAATGAGATAGGGACGGCCATCTACCATGAATGCGAAGCGGCCATTCTGGCTCACGATTTTCGGCGCATCGGCGGCGGAGGCGATGCTGCACAAAGCGAGGATCAACAGAACTGCAGGGAAGGCTCGTGGAAATCGGGCCCGCATTGCCATGAAGAAGCGCTCCTTGAAGGAAGCTTTTTGCCTTGGCAACCGATTACATGATAAGGGCAGGGATCATGTCAAATGACCCCTCGCCGTATACTGGCGAAGATCAATGTACAGCTATCTCCTCACCGGGCGCAGTGTCTGCGGCGGGAGGGCCCGGATGAGCCCTCGGCACCCAAACTGCGCGATGAGATAGCCGCAAGATCGACGAATCTTGCGTAGACGGAACGTTCGGTGACGGAACTTTGGAACCCGCGAGTTTCAGAGATTCTTTAGTTGTGCCCGATTCGGATCACAACCACTGGGCTTTTCCGTAGAGGATTGCTTGTTGAGCACACCCAGTACGCCAGCGATGTAGCCAAGCGTGTGAGCCATGCCCGCATGCCAGGGCGCCGGGCAAGACATTTGGGGAGTATGGTCCGGCACGATTATACCGTCGAAATTATTCGTTCTGAGGATTTCTAGAATTCGCGCCATGTCGACTTCCCCATTATCA
>DAHVZT010000020.1 GCA_027323885.1 Acidobacteriaceae bacterium | reverse complement strand
AGGTCATCCAGCATGCGGGCTTCGGGTTCCAGTTCCTTGTACTGGTCCTGCGCGAAGTACTGCAGCACGACGTTGTGTCCCAGACGAATTTCGCCCGCCGTGGGGATATCGAGCGTGGATAACAGTCGAATCAGAGTCGATTTCCCCGCTCCATTGGGTCCCACCAGCGCCACTCGTTCTCCGCGCTCGATAGTGAAATCGACGCCCGAAAAGACATGTTTGGCTGCATAGCTTTTGGCCACTTGCCGCGCCTGCACGACGATGCGTCCGCTGGGCGGCGGCTGGGGGAATGAGAAATGGATCGCATTTTCCTGCGGAGGCAATTCGATGCGTTCCATGCGTTCCAGCTCTTTGATCCGGCTCTGTACCTGGCGTGCTTTGGTGGCCTGCGCGCGAAAACGATTGATAAACGCTTCAAGATGCTCGATGTGTTCGCGTTGATGAGCGTAGGCGGCCTCCAGTTGCGCCTGCCGTTCCGCCTTTTGCTGCAGGTATTTCTCGTAATTCCCCGTGTAACTGTACAGACGCTTGTTCCACAACTCGACGATCTTGTCCGTCACCACATCGAGAAAGAAACGGTCATGCGAGATCAGAACGTAAGCGTAGGGATAGGAGTGGAGATAATCCTCGAGCCAGTTACGCGCTTCCAGATCGAGATGGTTCGTGGGCTCGTCCAGCAACAGCAACTGAGGTTGCGCGAGCAGCAATTTCGCCAGCGCAATCCGCATCTGCCATCCGCCGGAGAACTCCTCAGTGTTGCGAGCCCAGTCGTCTTTGGAGAACCCGAGGCCTGAGAGAACAATGCCGACCCGCGCCTCCATGGTGTACCCGTCCCGCGCCTGAAACTCGGCTTCCGCGCGCGACAGACGCGAGGTCACGTCGAGGTACTCGGGCGACTGCGGATCCAGTTCCGAGACGTGACCATGCAATTCCCGAATCGTCCGCTCGAGCGCGCGCGTGGTATCGAATGCGGAGAGACATTCCTCAAAGACTGAGCGTCCGCGGAGCTGAAGTCCGTCCTGCGGAAGGTAGCCGATGGTCATATTCCCGGCCTGCTCGATGGTCCCGTCATCGAGCGAGTCCAGTCCCGCGAGAATCCGCAGGAGCGTGGATTTGCCGGTGCCGTTTCCACCCACCAATCCGGTGCGTTCGCCGGGCGTGATCTGCCAGTCCACTTTTTCAAACAGAAGCTTGTGGCCGAAGCGCTTTCCGGCGGAGATCAGTTGGAGCATAAGAAAAATCTCACGATGAGAATACCGAGCAATTCAGAAGCTCTATTCATTTTCGCATCGCCGGCGAAGCCAAGTAGAGCCGATGGCGCGTCGCTGCCGGTTCCCGCCAGCCGCCGCTTGTTGCCTGCTCGCACGCTGAAGGTCACAATAGCTCAAGCACTCCACACTCCATGGATACTGAAAGACGTAAACCGCTGCCGGCATTGACGGGGATTCGCATCCTGGCCGCCTATTACGTGGTGATGTTGCATACCGGGTCCGGGTATCTGGCGCGCCATGGGGCACCTCCGTTCCTCGTTCATTTTCTCGAACGGGGTTATCTGGCGGTCAGCTTGTTCTTTGTGCTGTCCGGTTTCATTCTTGCCTATACGTATGAGGGGAAGATACGCGGCGCAACCCATGCAGCCCGTTTCTGGGAAGCGAGATTTGCGCGGATTTACCCCACTTATCTGCTGGCGCTGGCGCTGATGCTCCCTTTTTCGCGTGATTTGACGCGACCCGAGCGCTGGATTGTGCTCTTCATGGCTCAGACCTGGATGCCATGGAGGCCCGAGCTGATCGGCGCATGGAACTTCCCCGCATGGTCGTTGTCGGTTGAAGCGTTTTTCTATCTGTGCTTCCCCGCGATCCTGCCATGGCTAAGCCGATGGACGACAACAAAGTTGCGTATTCTGGCCGGTTTTCTGTTGGCGCTCATTGCCGCGGGAAATCTGGCGCGGGCGCCCGAGAACTGGATCCATGCTGGTTTTCCGCTTGCCCGACATCTTCCCCTGCCGGTCCTTCGCCTGCCTGAATTTGTGACAGGCGCCGTGCTGGGACTGCTCTTTTTGCGCTCACCCGGATGGAAAGCGGGCGGCATCGCCTCAATGCTGACGGTCGTGCTGTCAGCCGCAGGACTTTGCCTCCTTCCGGACAGATGGGCGTCGCTTTCCGTTGCTCCGCTGGCCATGCTCATCCTCGGGCTCGCTTCGCAGCGTGGACCTGTCGCATGGATCCTCAGTACCCGGATCTCTGTCCTGCTGGGAGGCGCCAGCTACGCCGTCTACCTTCTTCAACTTCCGGTCCGCATTTATACCCGGCTGGCAGTCGCCGAACTGGCCCACGCTCCCCATGGACTGGACGCGTTTCTCAGTCCGCTGGTTCTACTGCTGCTTTCGATCGGCGTCTTCCTGTTCTGGGAGGAGCCTTCCCGGAAGTTCCTGCGCAAAACCCTGGGTCTTCGCTCTCGCTGGAAGTGGCCCTATCTTCAACCGGGCAAGCCCCTGGAGTAAGCTTCCGAAAGAAGCCCGGCACCACGGATTGCTATACTCGCTACAGGGTGCGCTTTATTTTAGGCGCCATTCGGCCCGGCGACCTTGCCGAAGAATTGACCTTCAAAAGACGGACATCCCTCCCGATGACGAACTATCTGGACCTACCGATGGGCGAATCTGCCCCGGAACTGGTGACCGCGGTCATCGAAATTCCGCAGGACAGCGTCAATAAATACGAATACGACAAGACGCTGCACGTGTTCCGCCTCGATCGCAATCTCTACAGCCCGGTACATTACCCTGGCGATTATGGATTTGTGCCGCGCACGCTGGCCAAAGACGGCGACCCGCTGGACATCCTCATCCTGGGAGACGCGCCAAGTTTCCCGGGATGCGTCCTGAGCGCTCGCCCGGTCGGACTGTTTCGTATGCTCGATCAGGGTGTGGAGGATGAAAAGATCGTCGCGTTCGCGGCTGGCAATCCTACCTTCAGCCAGATCGAGAACTATACGGAGGTTTATCCGCAAATACTACGGGAAGTCGAACACTTCTTCGCCATCTACAAGGATTTGGAAGGAAAGCGCACTCAGGTCATCGGGTGGGATGATGTGAGTGCCGCCCGATCCATGATTTTGGAATGCCACGACCGGTATACCGAGGCAGTCGCTGCCCAGAAGGCACTCCCCGCCTAGCCAAGCGTTCTGGCGCCTTGTCATGCGTCTCCCCTATCCAACTCGCATCAACATCAATCATGTGCTCATCCTGGCGGTGGGATTGCTGCTCGCTCAGTTGGCGGATGGCACTGACCCGGTTTTCGCTTTCCTGGCCTGCCTGACGCTCGTGCTGAGCGCATTGGCGTTTAACGTCCTGGATGGTCTTGGCACCGTCAGCGGGGCTTTCGTCATCTTCATGGCGATCCCCACTTTTTTCGTGCTGATCCTGATCAAGGTGATGACCTGGGAACCATCGGACAAACATTTCCTGTGGCCCTTGACCACGATTTCAGCGACTACGTTGGGCTGGGCTGGAATTCTGGTTGCCGCGGCGCTGAGCCGGAGATTTGTCGCCCGGCGCAATCTGGTTCGGTTTACCGCGCGCGATCTGGAAAACCTGAAAAACACCTCGGCGGGTCTGCTGGTCATCGGATTGTTCAGCCAGATCCTGTTGACGAATTACAACACAGGGCAAAACGGATCCTTCTGGGCAATTCTGAACCAGCTCAATATCTTCATTCCGATGGCGACGATCCTCGCCACTTATTACGAAATTTGCATCAGCGGCGGCAAGCGAAGTATGAACTGGATCGTGCTTGTCAGCATTTTGTACGTTGCGGGCTTTGGGTTTATCGCCGCCTCCAAGCAGGGCATGTACGCGCCATTCTTCTCTTACTTTCTGGTATGCGGCGCTCTGGAGTATCGTTTCCGCCCGCTGCAGGTGATGGGCATTGTCGCGTGGCTGGCCTTCGCTGTGGGATTTCTGTTCCCTTGGGCACAGTACGCCAGATCCATGACGCGCCAGAGCACGCTGACCGGCACCGTGGGTGCGACCGTCGCTCTGCTGCGCGACCCGGAAACGATCCCGGCGATGTACCGGTGGTATGCGGAGTCTTTGCGCAATAACGAAGACGTAAATCAGGTCTCCCTTTGCTACGACCACCCTCACGGGCTGTGGGATCGGGAGTCCCTGATCTGCCAGGACGATCGACTGATCGATCTGACCCAGCATACGGGTTCGATAGGGCCCGATTATCTGATCGCAGGGTTTGAGATGATCGTGCCGCACTTTATCTGGCCCAGCCGCACCAATCTTTCGCTGGGAAATTTGTACGGGCGCGAAACAGGCCAGACCGGCGAAGAGGATTACACGACCGCAGTGGCATTCGCGCCGGTTGGAGACGCTTTCCGGGAATTCGGCTGGTCCGGTGTCGTTGTCGTGATGCCGATCATGTATTTTTTCACGTTCATCTTCCTGAACGCCGTGTTCGGCGATGCGCGGGAGAGTCCATGGGGACTGGTGCTGGTGGCTTACGCGGCAGCCGTCGCGCCCGGCGTTTTATTGCCGGTCCACCCTCAGCTTTGGGGGCATTACGTTCCCATCATTCTGATCATTGTATGGATTACACGGTATGTCGCGCCTCAGGTGGCGGTGGTTTTTGGCTTTAGAAAAGTTCAGGCCCGCATCGTCACGCCGGATGCGGAACTTGTGCCCAAGAGCCGAGAGGTGCGCCACTCCCCGTAGTAAAGGAACGTGCAGTTGGGCACGGCGGTGTGCTCTGACAGCTTTGGATGATTCAACGGGAAACCGGCACGCGCGCGGAGCGCCAGAGGTCCCTCAGAAACCCATCGTGTCATCCGCGGAAGGACCATAGGTCCCAGGCAGAGGAATATCATTCAGCCGCAGATAAACTCCGAGCTGCGCCCGATGATGGATCAGGTGATTCAGAAACATGGTGCGATAGGTCAGCAGCCGGCTCTCATCTAAAATGGTCTGTCCCTTGTAACTGAATTTCCATTTGGCCTGCCACTGCTCATCGTTGGAGGATGCGATCGCCTGACGGACCTGCCCGATTCCGGCATCGAAGTCCGCCAATAGCTGCTGGCGCGATTCCATCACCAGCGGCTTCTGGTTTCCGGCACCTGCGTCCAGACCGGGCAGCGTCAGAATGTAGTTCGCGTATTCCGGCATGCGGGCGATGTGCGCAGCGAGTTTGCCGAGCTGCATCGATTTCTGGTGCGGCTTAAAATCCTGCTTCCCATCCGGTACGCGTTCCAGCATCGTCCGGGTTTTCTTCATCTCAGTATCGAATTCGGGTAGCAACATCTCGCGGATTTCCATACGTCCCCCTCAGGATGACCGGCTTCGCCCATTATCATACCCCGCGGAAGAGGTCCTGAACGTGCACCGGACCACGCTCAATGTTCGCGGTAGTGGATGACCTCCGAAATGCCGATCCAGACGTCCAGCAGTCCCATTCCAGAGATCACGCCCCTGGCAAATCCGGTGTTGATCCAGGGCCCGACGAAGCGCCAGGTGAGCAGGTAATGGTTCTCCGCCCAATACCGGGTCCATGGCAGCAGAGCCAGCAGCAATCCAAGATAAAAACAGAAGACGACCAGAACCACGAGCGAGAGGCGTTGCAGCCAGGCTGGAGACGGCCGTTCCTCCACGTTCGTTTGGGTGACTGGCGCGGGGCTGGATTCGGGTTTTGAGGCCTCAGGAGGAAAAAGCCCTGGTTGAAACGACATTTTGGAATGACCGCGTTGCGAACTCAACGCCAAACCCGTTGGTGCAGCCAAGGTACCATACACGTCTCACCGGCTCCTACACAGAGGCAGTCGCGGCATTTCGTTTGGGACGACGGTTGGCCTGCAGTATCTTTTTGCGCAGCCGCAGGTTTTTCGGTGTCACCTCAACCAACTCATCTTCATTGATGAATTCGATTGCCTGCTCCAGATTCTGGGGCTTGAACGGCACCAGCCGGATTGCATCGTCGGCGGAGGAAGCGCGCATGTTGGTCAGCTTCTTCTCCCGCACCGCATTGACGTCCAGGTCGTTGTCGCGCGAGTGTTCCCCTACGATGATCCCCTCATACACCTCATTGCCGGGCCCGAGAAAAAGAATTCCGCGGTCCTGCAGACCGTCCAGCGCGTAGGTCGTCGTTGTGCCTGCACGGTCGGCGATCAGCGCGCCGGTGGAGCGCTGCGGAATTTCTCCCTGGTGCGGCATATATCCATCGAACAGAGAGTTCATGACGATGGTGCCCCGCGTTTCCGTCAGCATTTCGCTGCGCAGGCCGATGAGCCCGCGGCTTGGGATACGGAATTCCAGGCGGACCCGTCCGTAGCCATGGTTGTGCATCTTGACCATTTCGGCCTTGCGCGGCCCGAGTCTTTCCATCACCACGCCAACGAAGTTCTCCGGAATGTCGATGGTGAGAAGTTCGACCGGCTCCATCAATTTTCCATCGACAACTTTGGTCACAATCTCGGGGCGGCCGACCATCAGCTCATAGCCCTCCCGGCGCATCATTTCAATCAGGATTGCGAGCTGCAGTTCCCCGCGCCCGAGCACTTTGAAATTGTCCGCGTTGCCCGTATCCTCCACCCGGATGGAGACATTCGTCAGCAGTTCTCTTTCCAGCCGCTCGCGGAGATTCCGCGACGTGACGTACTGGCCTTCACGCCCGGCGAAAGGCGAATTGTTCACGAAGAACTGCATGGCGATCGTTGGTTCGTCAATGGAGATGGTCGGTAAGGGAGCGGGCCGGTCCAGGCTGGTAATCGTTTCGCCGATGGTGATGCCGCTGATTCCGGCGACCGCGACAATATCGCCCAGGGTAGTTTCCTCAATGTCGGTCCGCTTGAGTCCGGCGAAGCTGAACAGCTTGGTGATTTTCGTCTTTTCCAGCGAACCGTCGCGCTTGGATATTGCCACCTCATCGCCGGTGCGCAGCGTTCCATTGAAAACACGGGCAATCGCGAGCCTCCCCAGATAGTCGGAGTAATCCAGATTCGTGACCAGGATCTGCAGCGGTCCCGCGGGGTCGCCCGAAGCCGGCGGAATGGTCGATACAATGGCCTCAAACAGCGGCTGCAGGTCGCTTCCCGGGCTCTTGGCGTCTGTCGTTGCCGTGCCGAGTTTCGCGTTTGTATAAAGGACGGGAAAATCCAGCTGGTCCTCCGCCGCATCCAGATCGATGAAGAGATCGTAGACCTCGTTCAGCACTTCCTGCGGCCGGGCGTCCGGGCGATCGATCTTGTTGATGACCAGAATTGGGGGCAGCTTTGCTTCCAGCGCTTTCGACAGCACATAGCGGGTCTGCGGCAAAGGGCCTTCGCTGGCGTCCACCAGCAGCATCACGCCGTCCACCATCTTCAGCGCACGTTCCACTTCCCCGCCAAAGTCGGCGTGACCCGGCGTGTCGACGATGTTGATCTTTGCGTCGTGAAAGAAAATCGCGGTGTTTTTCGCCAGAATCGTAATGCCGCGCTCGCGCTCCAGGTCGTTGGAATCCATCACGCGGTCGGCAACCGCCTCGTTGGAGCGGAAGGTCCCGCTTTGGCGGAGCATGGCGTCGACCAGCGTGGTCTTACCGTGGTCCACGTGGGCAATAATGGCGATGTTACGAATGACGGATGACACGATGGGTGAAATGTCCTGTTCTGATTTGGATAGATAGGCTGGAAGGTTCCCGGCGTGGACCCGATAAGCAGACCGCAGGCTGCGGCGATTGCCCGCGGAACCATCCTGATTCTCCTTACCAGTTTACCGCATCGCCCAGGAAAGGCCGCTATGGGCCGTCAGCGGCGGGTGGATCGGCGAGTGGCTGGTCAGGCGCCGGGGAAGCGGATGCGCTCTCGGTCGTACTGTCTGCCTGACCGGCGGACAGCCTTTCACGTCGCAGCAGCGCCAGATTTTTTTCCAGGCGCCGTTGTTTGCGGCTTTGGAACACCACGTAACGAAGGGTTCTGTGGGGATGCTGGATGTTCGCATAGTAACTCAGCACGTTGGACCTTAGATTGCGTGACACATCCACTTTTTTGTCATGGGTCAACTCGTTCAGCAGCCGAGCATAGCTGTCGTCCGCCAAAGGATACTCTCCCACGTGGCTGGGCCTGCCGGTATCGAAATCCAGGTCCTTCAGGGGAAGCGTGCCGCCCCCTGCCTGTTGCGCTCTCAGCTTGTCCAAATCCCGGTCGAATTTGTGAACGGTGGCCTGCATGCTGTCCAGATACAGCTTTTGATCCTGCGCGCTGGGCAGGTGCAGCTTCAACGCGGTGAACGGTCCTCGTTTGGGCAGAATCCTGACCAGGAATGCAATCAAATGAGCGCCGACGCCTGGGCGGTGGTATTTCTTGCCCCATTCATGTTCATAGTCGTTGCGTGTTACGCGATAGACAAACTTTTTGCTGTCGAAATTCGGCACCGTCTGCTGAATTTGTTTGCCGTAATTCACCACCGCGGCCCGCGTCATCTCAGGAATCAGAGTGCTGACGGAATACCTATAGGTATTGACTGCCAGATCTTCATGCTTCAACACGCTTTTCAGTTCCACGCCATAGGTCTTCTGAAACGCGCGCTGCAGCAGACCTTCCGCCACATTGAAGCCGGTGAAGTTGTGATAATCGTCCCGCACGTAATGCCCTTGAGCAACCTGGACGACGTCAAACCCGAATTCAGTGCGAATGTGGGCCTTGGGGGAATCGAAATAGGTGACAAAGGGGCCATAGCGCCGCTTCAGCTTGGGATATTCCCGCGCGGTGGCCTGCCCGATCGCCGGATGGCCGGTGGTGTCCCCGACGTAGTGGGCCAGTGCGCCAAGGGCGAAAGCATATTCGTTCAAATTCTGAGATTCCTTCAGCAGATTGTTGACGAAATCTCCCGTGCGGACATAGTGCAGCAGATCGCTGAAGTAGGGATTGCCGAAAGGATAATAGCCCAGGTCCTGAATGATGCAGCCGCCGTAGGCGTAAGAATGGGCCAGGCGAAGTTCCTGCGGCGTGGCGGAGGGGTAGCGCTCCTTGAGCAGAGGGACGATGTGCTTGTCCCAGGCGAGATCGACGGTTTCCTCGTGCGAAAGCACCGAGTAGGCTCGCGCCTGGAAGGACCCAAGCACCAATAGAAACACAAAGACCGGAGTGCAATATCTTCGAAATGCGATTTGAAGCCTTGAATCGTACATGACGCCATACCGAGCATACCGGATAGGGGCAATTCCGGCAGAAATAATCGTGACCTGCCAACTTTTGTCTGTCTTTGACGGGCCTCAGGGCTCGTCGCGGTACACGCCGACCTGCGCCGCTCCGCCCTGCCGCAGCCTGGCCCGGAACATGCCCGGCGTGTTGAAGCTCCATGCCATTTGCCCGTCCGGGGTAATGGCGATCACGCCTCCGTCGCCCTGCATGGCGCTCAATTGCCGCTGCACTACCTCATCCGCCGCGGCCTGCAGGCCCATGCCTTTGTACTGCACCAGGGCGCAAATGGTGCGAGCGACGGTCAGCCGGATAAAATACTCTCCCGTTCCCGTGGCGGAAACCGCGCAGGACTGGTTCGACGCATACGTCCCCGCCCCAATCAGCGGCGAATCGCCGACCCGGCTCCAGCGCTTCGCCTGAATGCCGCCGGTGGAAGTGCCTGCGGCCACGTTGCCGTGCCGGTCAACAGCTACCATCCCCACCGTGCCGTATTCATGGTTTTCCGGAGTCTCAAAGAAGGCGAGCGGCCTGGCGGGCGGGGGCGGCGCGCCCTGCGGCCGAGCCGGAACGGGAAGATTCTCCTTCTGGAGTTGCTTTACCAGGGACTCCCATCGTCGCTCGGTAAAAAAATAGCTCTGCGGCTCCTGCTGCAGGCCTACATGGCGCGAAAATGCATCTGCGCCGTTCCCGATCAGCAGTACGTAAGGCGACTTCTCCATCACGGCCCGAGCCAGCGAGATGGGATTCTTCGTGTGCTGCACATCTGCCACGGCTCCGGCGCGCATCGTCGCACCATCCATGATGGCCGCATCCATCTGGATGGTCCCGTCGGCTGCGAAAACAGAACCGCGTCCCGCATTGAACAACGGGTTGTCCTCCAGAATGCGGATTGCGGCCTCTATCGCGTCCACGGCGGTTCCGCCATGGTCCAGTACTGCGCCTCCGGCGGTGATGGCCTGCTTCAAGCCGGCGCGATATTGCGCATCGGCCTGCGGCGTCATCGACGAGCGCTCGATCACCCCGGCGCCCCCATGCAGCACGATTGCCCACTTGTGCACGGTTTCCTCTTGCTGGCTCGATTGCCCGGACTGTTCGCCGGGATTCATCTGTTTCCCATGCGGTTGCGCCGCGAGGGCAGCGGACCCGATTCCGAGCAAAAGCGCCACAGCAAAGGCGTGGAGCTTGCCGTGCTCATGTCTCATGGTTTTTCTCCCGCACCGGAGGCGCAACAATGGACCTCTGCGGTAAAGCGCCCGGTGCGTTTCCCAATCTACATTCAAATGGGGAAACCGTGTGGGGCGGGTCGCGCGGTGAGTGCAGCCCGAACCTGCCACAACTCAGAACCTGAGGATCGGTCCAAAGGTAATCCGCAGATTATTGTGCGCGCCCTTGTCGAAGTCGATGGCATCGCCTGCTTCCAGGCGCAACCCGACAGGACCAAGACTTGCCTCCGCGCCAGCGGCCGGATAGAGACCGGCGCTGATGCTTGAGGAGTGCAGACCTGTGGCTATGCCGGTAAAGGTGCTGTACGGCACCAGGCTCGGGCTGAGCCGGAAATCCATAAAACCGCCCTTCAGCGTAGCAAAGGGGCGAAACCTGCCGGTGTCCGACTCAAACGTCGGCCCGATCCAGCCTTGCGTGACTCCGATGGAGGTTTTCTCAATCGCCGTTAAATTCCCGTTCGTGATGTTGGTGTACGTCTGCTGCGTGTTCAGGCCAAAGTCGTAGGCAAGCTCCCCTTCAAGGTTGATTCTGGGCTGAATGCGGTAGCCGAATCGGCCCCCCAGACCGAAGTTACTGGTGCTCGTCTGGGAAACATCCAGATAGTCAATAAAGGCGCCGGCTTCAAAGCGCCTCTGCGCGAACAGCGAAGACGAAATCCCGCATAGCAGCAGTGCCACAAACGCGAGTGAAAATTTTTGCATATCGAAAGCGGCTCCCCGCTTAGGTCGGTTGGTAGGATGCCCGCGGATTTTTCTCAGTTGTCACGTCGGCAATTTCCTCCAGTCGCAGCCTGCGAAATTTGCGTCGTTCACATGCCCTGGGAGCTCCATCGGCCTAGCCGTGGAATCATCTCAGCCTACCCATCGGCCTCCGTTCGCATCCCATTGTGGTACGGTGCTATCATGCCGCGCAGGCGGATGTTCCGGGCCAGTGCCCTCCCTTCCGGATAGTCCGCGTCGAACAGGCCCCAGAGTAAGGCAGACGTTCCCACGAACTGAAGCTCTGGCGCAATCCGAAGGGGGCAC
>DAHVZT010000005.1 GCA_027323885.1 Acidobacteriaceae bacterium | reverse complement strand
CGCTGATAAACTACATGCAAATGAAATTCGGCGTTCTCGTCTTCCCCGGCTCCAACTGCGACCACGATACCTACCATGTCATTTCCGAAGTTGCCAGGCAGCCGGTCACATTCCTTTGGCACGAAAGCTGTGACCTGGAGGGTTGCGACGCGATCCTGATACCTGGCGGTTTCGCGTATGGCGACTACCTGCGCACCGGCGCCATTGCCCACTTTGCTCCCATCATGCAGCCGGTCAAGAAATTCGCCACCGCCGGCGGTATGGTGCTTGGCATCTGCAACGGGTTTCAGATTCTTACCGAAAGCGGTCTCCTGCCCGGCGCGCTGATGCGCAACGCCGGATTGAAATATATCTGCCGCCAAGTGTATTTGCGTACGGAAACGGCGAATTCACCTTTCACTCACCTGCTGCATCCTGGCGAGATGCTCAAGGTCCCCATCGGACATATGGAGGGGAATTACTTCTGCGACGCCGCAACTTTGAGCCGCCTGGAAAGCGAGGAGCGCATTGCCTTCCGCTACGCCACCGCCCACGGGAAAATCACACCCGAGGCCAACCCGAACGGCTCTCTTTCCAATATCGCGGGCATCCTCAGCGAGGGACGCAATGTGCTGGGCATGATGCCACACCCGGACAGGTCAAGTGAAGCTCTTCTCGGCTCAGCCGACGGACTTCGCATCTTTCAATCGATGGTATCGGCGCTCGCGGCGCAGGTCTCTTGAACCGAAGCTCACGGCAGGCATGATCGACATCCATCACCATCTACTCTACGGGCTCGATGACGGATCGAGCGATCTGGACACGTCACTCAAAATGGCGGAGATCGCCATTGCCGATGGCATCACGCATGTCGTCTGCACGCCGCACGCGAACAGCCAGTACGAATTTTCTCCGGAAGAAAACGCCATTCGGATGGCTCGTTTGCGGGAAAAGCTGGGGGACCGTCTTGCGCTGGGCCAGGGATGCGATTTCCACCTGAGCTATGACAATATCGAGAGCGCTCTGGCAAACCCCACCCGGTACTCGATCAATGGAAAACAGTATTTGCTGGTAGAATTCCCCGACTTCGGCATCCCGCAGAATATCTCCAGCAGCTTCCACGAAATGTCGGTTGCGGGTATCGTCCCGATTCTGACCCATCCTGAACGGAACGTAACGCTGATGCAGAATCCGGACAAGCTGGTCGAATGGATCCAGATGGGCTGTCTGGTGCAGGTGACGGCAGGTTCGTTAACAGGACGTTTCGGCAAAGGGCCCCAGCGGGTTTCCCAGCAACTGCTGGCAGCGGGACGCGTCCATGTTGTGGCCACGGATGCGCACAACATAAGTTCCCGCCCGCCGGTCCTGAGCACAGCGTATACCTACGTCGCAAACAAGCTTGGGAACGAGGTGGCCGAGCGGCTGTTCGTGGAAAATCCGCGAAGGATTTTTTATGGCGAACCTATACCGGCTCGTTTCCCGCCTGAGAACCATCAGGATGAAGATAGGGAAGAAAATGCATCGCGGCGCAGCAAATGGTTTTCTTTCTTCCGCCGGCGATAAATCGGAAGCAACGCCAGACCCGGTTCAAGGCAGAAGGATAATTTTGCCGGAGGTGCGCCGCGCCTGGAGCTCCTCATGGGCTTTGGCAGCCTGCGAAAGAGGATAGGTGTGTTGCATGTGGAGCAGGAGCGTGCCTCTCGCCAGTCCTTCGAAAACCTCGCCGGAACGAGCATGCAGTTCGGGCCGCGTCAGCGTGTAATGGGAAAGGCTGGGACGGGTAAGGAATAGCGAGCCCATTAAAGACAAGTGGATCGGGTCCACCGGCGGTACCGCTCCGCTGGACGCGCCGTAAAGAACCATCATTCCGCGCGGACGCAAGCACCGCAGCGACTGCTCGAACGTCGATCTGCCGACCGAGTCATAGACGACGTCCACGCCGCGACCGCCGGTAATCGCTTTGACTTCGGCTTCGAAATCCTGATGGGAATAGAGAATGACATCCTGCGCGCCCATAGACCGGGACAGCGCCGCTTTTTCATCCGTCGAAACCGTGGTGATGACGTGAGCGCCCTTCTGCACCGCCATCTGCGTCAGCAACAACCCGACTCCTCCCGCGCCAGCATGGATTAAAGCCAGATCTCCTTTTTCCAGCGGAAACGTGTCGGCTGTAAGATAGTGCGCCGTCATGCCCTGCAAAAGTACGGCGGCAGCTTGCTGCCAGGAGATGTTGGATGGAACATGAACCAGATGTGCCTCAGGCACCACTGCGTACTCTGCGTACGCGCCCAGATACATACACCACGCGACGTTGTCGCCGACCTGAAAGCCGCTGACGCCCTCTCCCACTTCGACGATGACTCCAGCTCCCTCCTGCCCAAGGGTGAGCGGAAGCGCCGCGGGGTAGGTGCCCTCACGGTAGTAGACGTCCACGTAATTTACGCCGATTGCGCGGACGTGGACGAGCACCTGATCGGCACCGGGATCAGGACGAGGGACATCCGTATAGCGCAGCGCGTCCGCGCCGCCGACCTTCGAAACCTGGACAGCTTTCATCATTGCCATGTGGACTGCCTTCCGTAACGCGGTCTTTTACGAAGGTGAATGGGGCGGACTCAGCCTAGCCTTCAGACAAGATGCTGGGCTCTTCCGGGCTGCGCAGTCGCACCACGCGGTCCACAGTGTAGGGAGCTCTATATTGACTCTGGTAGAAATGGCGCACCTGGAGTTCGCCGATGAGGCCGATCGCGAGCAATTGGATTCCCGCAAGAATAAGCACCCCGGCGATCACAAACATGGGTCCGTGCTGATCCATCACGTGTTGATGGGTAAAGATCTTCAGCATCAGAAGCCAAAGAGACAAGCCCGCGCCGCCGAGCATTCCCGCAGCGCCCAAAGAACCGAAAAAGTGCATTGGGCGCGACATGTACTTCAGCAGAAAACGGATCGTCATCAGGTCGAAGAACACGCGAAACGTGCGGGAGATTCCGTAATGCGATTTTCCCCGTTCGCGGTTCACGTTTCTGATCGGGATCTCGCAGATGGACGCGCCGTACCACGATGCAAGCGCCGGAATAAACCGGTGCATTTCCCCATACAGCGGGATATTGTGAATCACCTCGCGGCGGTACGCCTTATAAGTCGTGCCAAAGTCGTGAATGTCCACGCCCGACAATTTCGCCATCAACCAGTTGGCACAACGCGAAGGAATGCGGCGCATCACGAAGTTGTCGATCCGCTCCTTACGCCAGCCGCTCACGACGTCGTAGCCTTCTTCCAGCTTGGCCAGGAAATTCGGAATCTCCGAAGGATCGTGCTGAAGATCGCCGTCCATCGCCAGAATAAAATCGCCCTGGGCGTGATCAAAACCGGCCGCCAGCGCGCTGGTCTGACCGAAGTTGCGACGCAACTTCACCACCATCACCCGGCTGTCCACGGCGGTAATCTCTTCCAACAGGCGATAGGTACGGTCCGTGGAGCCATCATCCACAAAGATCAATTCAAACGGATCACCAACCTGCTCCATGACGGCCTTGAGGGCGTCGTACATGGCAGTGACGTTTTCTTCTTCGTTGTGGTAGGGAACTACAACCGAGTATTTAGGCATGTGTATGAGTATAAATGCAGACTTCTGGAACCTGGTCCGGTAGTTTTCGCAACGCACCAGCCGGGTACTCCCATTTAGACGCGGAAATATGAACTTTGTTGCGGCCGGACTAAAAGCCCGTTACCTGCCGTTCCACCCTCTTCTTGGTGCAGGAGTTAGGTGGGGCCTCTCCCACCACCCACTGGTTCCCCTGTTTGTGCAGCAGGTATAACGCCCCTCCGCCACAGTGTCGACCGCACGCATACTCGGCATAGACGACGGCGGTCGTTTTGTTGGGGTTGAATCCTACCGCGGAGAATTGGATCCAGCCGCCGGAATCCCCATGATGCTGGAAAAACAGGTCCCAGGCGCCAATCTCATGGTGATCGATGCCTCTGAGTTCCGCGGCGGATATCAACGTATAGTGGCGGGAAATGTTCAGTTTCCTCGCCAGGAGCCATTTCTGCCGATTGACCTGATTGAACTGCGCAAGTGCCGACGCAATGTCGCCTGGATCGGATCGGTTCGCGGCGCCCTGAGCAGCTTTGGCGTTGCTTTGATTGGTGTCCTGGGAAACAGACGCATCCGGTGCGGCTTCTCCGGTAAGGCTGCATACCAGCTTCGCCTTCGTCTCCTTCCGGATGACTAAATGACTGGCGTCCAGTTTCGCCCAGGGCCACAACTGCGGCAGCACTGCGGAGTAGACCGCATAGGCGTCTGAATCCATATACACACGCGGATGGCTACGGGAGGTGGCGGGCAGCCCGAAGGCACGCGAACGGCAACCGCTGGCCAGGAGCACAAGCACCAGCCCTATCCGAAAACTGAACTTAGTGCGGAAACGGTACACGCAAATTCCTCCACCATATTTTTGCGATCGGGACCACGCAGCTCGAATTCCTCATGCAGAAGAGAATTGGAGTGCGCATCGTCCTGATGCTACTTTAACCTGTCGGCTGGGCCCCACCGGTGTGATAGATTCAGAGATTATGCAGTGCGCCGGAGAGATGGCCGAGTGGCTGAAGGCGCACGCTTGGAAAGCGTGTTTACCGCAAGGTAACGTGGGTTCGAATCCCACTCTCTCCGCCATATTTTGCATCTCGTCCGCTCCAGCCTGCAATTCGCCAGCTTAGCTTTTGGACACAAGCGTTTTGTTGACTGGCGCCTACGCTGCTATACCCGGTAAAAACAACGTGAAGACTGTGCCGCTGCGGCCTGGCTGCTGACTGCTGCGAACGCGAAGGGCGCCATGGCTTCGTTCCACAAGTTGCGAGCAGATCCAAAGGCCCAGTCCCGCGCCTCTTATCCCCTTGGTGGAAAAAAACGCGTCGAAAATTTTATTCACCGTCTCCTTGCTCATACCTGCGCCCGTATCGGCAACCGTGAGCACGACGCCCGTTCTCCCAGTGCGCCAATCGGTTGCGTCCCGGCTCCGGATCAGGATGCGTCCGCCGTCTGGCGGTAACGCGTCAATCGCGTTTCCAATCAGATTGTTCAATACCTGCCGCATCTCCCCTTGAATGCAAACGGCCAACCGTGTTGCCCTCTGACGCTGGACCACGCTGATGCGGGCGTTGAGCAGGCGCCCCTGGAAAAGAGCGAGAGAATCCTCAATCAGCTCCTCGCATGGAACGGGGACCCTGTCGTCGGAACGGCCATGAAAGTGTAGAGTCTGGTTCGCGATGACCGAGACCCGCCGCACCTCTCTCTCCGCGGCTTTCACATAACCGTGGATCTCGGCAACATCCTGCGTACCTTCCGAAAGATAAAGGAGATTGGTAACTGCTTCCAGTGGATTGTTGATTTCATGGGCGATGGAACTGGCCAGACGTCCAACCGCCGCGAGCTTTTCACTGTGCATCAGGGCAGCTTCCGCGTTGCGGCGGTCAGACACATTCCGTATAAATCCGGTAAATCGCGGCTCACCGTCCGACGTATAAGTTCCGAATGAAACCTCCAGAGGAATCTCTTCGCCATTTTTCCGCAGTCCCGGCAGTTGAACGCCGGTCCAGGCAAGCTTCCGTACGCCGGTGGCAAGATATCTCGCAATTCCCTGCTTGTGCGCCTCGCGATACCTCTCCGGGATGAGAATGGTCAATTCACGCCCAATCAGCTCGGAAGGCTCATAACCAAAGATTTCTCGTGCGGCCGGGTTGATGGAAAGAATCCTGCTGTTGCTGTCGATTGTGACCAGTACATCCGGAGCGGTCTCCGTCATACTGCGGTAATGCATTTCGCTTGTCGCCAGCAATGCCATCGCGCGACTGCCCTGACTGACCAGATAGGCCACCAAGAGCGTGATCGCATCGAAGGTCAACGCCCGGCCCACCATTGTTGCGCTAAGGGCATTGCCGCTTTCAGGAGCCAGAACCAGGGCATAGATACCCCAGGTCGTAAGCAACGTCGCCATTGCCGCAGGGAGGAAGCCCCCCATCCACGCGGCTAGAGCGACGGAAAAGAGAGGTAACATCCAGGGAATGCCATGGAACACATGGAGGTAGCGGGTGAGACCTATCGCGAGCAGCGATAGGACGAGTGCGGTACTGTAAGCTGCCAAAGAGCGGCGAAGGCGGGGAATGGGATCCTCCACAAAAGATATGTTCGTGGCCAGATTATCCAATAGCCGTCGAGCAGTGTCATCCTCTCGAACACCTCATCATGGTACATCCGGTCAATTGGAGCCAGTGCTGGCCGGATCGGCGGATGGCTGCGGGGCACTGTTGCCGGGACCCCCTACCGGCTGCAGCTTTGGCAGTCTCATCTCGACCGGCGGCAACGCAGGGAAAGGCGCGTGCGGTTCTGCCTGGTACCAGTACGCCACGGAGTAGAAGTTGTCGGAGCGGTGATTGGCGTTGCCATGTTCAATGCCGGCTTTCAAGGATTTCTTGAAGGGAATCGGTGAATCCAAATGAAAACGGTAAAGGCTCCAGCGGCCTCCTGCCAGTTCTTTTCCGACGACCGGCGCCCCGTACAGAGCATAGGAGAATGGCTTGCCGCCGAAATCCCAGGCGCCAAGGAAGTAATCTTCTGAACCGGTCCCAGCAATGGGGGGCTTTTTCTCACCATCGATAAAGAACATATCGTCTCCTTCACCCCACCATCCGTCCTGGTTCTGCAACACAGACATGGTGACGCCTACAAACTGGCCGTGGCCTTTTGCGCGCATCCATACATAATTGTCTTTTCCGTCCAGGTTGGCCTTGTCGTTCACAAGTGGATCGCCATTGCCGGTCCAGCGATTCGTCCACCCCCGGTTGGGCTGGGCCTGACGATACTCCGCGTGAAAATACAGCACATCCGGCGGTAGCGGGTTGGGATACGTCCGGTAATCAATGTTGTAGTAGAAGGAGTGGATCGGCTGCGCTCCTTCATTGCTAATAGTGATTCGCGCGTGGTGGCGAAATGGCATGGGAAAGAAGCAGTTCAGGCTTTTATCGCTGCCTACGGAGAGCATCTCAGACTGCCAGTTGTAGTACTCACCCAGGCCCAGGCCAAAGAAATCGCCGATCGGCGTTTCCACACTGGGCGTGGATTCTCCGTCCCAATAGATGCGAAGAACAATGCGCTTCAGACTGTACGGTTCCGAATCCGCGATGGTGAACCAGATGTGAGAAATCGTCCCCGGCCCGTCCGCATTGAGCACCGTCAGTGTCTTGCCCGGCTCCACCCGGCGGTAGTCCTCATTGGCGCCTTTGGTATCCGAGCGAGATGCGCGGTGAGGGACGTAGGTCTGCTGGCGGGTGACATCCGGCTGCCAGCTGACGTTCTGCGCACCTGCTATGCAACAACTTGCTGCAATTACGGAATAAATCAAGCCCTGCTTCACCATGGTGCCTCCTGCCGGAACTCCGCGTGCTTCCGGCGATGTGCCATTCCGCTCGTTGACTATCCAAAGCTGACCGTGCCGCACAGATGGACCTGTACGCCCAATGCCTGAAACATGGCAGCCTTGACGGCGAGCGCCTGCTGCGCGAGTTGGGAATCCGGAGCATAGGCGATGTTGACGTGATTGGCACGATGCCGCGCCATCAGCGCATCGCGCGAAACCCCATCGAACACCGCACTCACCAAGGGCCACTGCCTAGTCGTTTCGCTCCAACGGCGGTCGGTTTCCTCGGCTGGAAGTTCGATTACGGACCCGAGTCCCATATCGGCATGGAGAGTGTTCCGCTCGACAAACACGCGGCTCCAGACGATTTTGCCTGCTTTGCCGACCCCTTTCAACGTACCTCCGCCCAAAGGAAAGTACATGGGGGGCTGCCGCTCGCTGATCGCGCCACGATACCCCCCGGCAAAGTGGCTGGCCGGAGCGGCCCCCGATATTTGCAGCACCCATACGAAGTCATTAACAGCCCCGCCGTAGTGTTCGCCCCAGCGTAAATCGTGCAGGGTTGTGGAAGGATCCAGTCCGAGGGCCGTCCAGCAGCGATTTGTAACCAGCGCATCGACGCCTGCGCATTCATCAACTTCATTGAAGTGGGGCAGCGGTTTGCCAGGATACAGTTCCCTTTCGGAATTCTGCGCATAAACGGGCGGCCGATCCGCGTTGTTGAGAATTCCCTCCACCAGATCGGAGGCCGGAACCATGTCCTTCAAGCCCTGTTGGTACTGAATTCCAATGGCATCACAGCCGAATTCATCCGCCATCCGCATAGCTGCGATGTACATTTTGCACTGCTGGTGAATCTGGGCGTCGGTCAGTTCCGAGGCTTCGTCACTGCCTGTGATGAACCGGACACCCCGGTTGTCGAGCCACGCGCGCACTCGCGTAGCGTCCTCGTCGGAAACAGTGCGCATGCTGGCTACCAGCGCGGACTGACTCAACCTCTCCTTGTAGATGCCCAGGGGATTGAGCAGTTCGTCGTCGATGATGGCGTTGTACATTCCCATGCAGCCTTCATCGAAAACGCCGAGAATGGCCTTGTGCTTCTCGAGTTGCCGCGCCAACTCGCCACCTGTGCGACGGGCGGTCTCAGGGAGCAAGCTGATATCAAGATCGCGAACGTGGCGCAGGTCATGCGTGACGGTTCCCTGCTCGATCCACTCGCGCAGTCCTCGCAGAAAGTACTCGTCCGAGAATCGCTCACTCCAGATCGTGCTGAAAGGTACGCCGGCTTTGATCAGGGAGCCGTTCAGATTCAGCAAGCCAACCAGGCCAGGCCATCGGCCAGACCAATTCGCCACAGTCAGAATGGGGCCGCGATGACTGCGCATACCGGGCAATACGTGATGGCTGTATTGCCAGGCCGCGGTCGCGAAAACGAGATTTGCGTCGGGATCGATTTCCGCGAATATGTCCATCCCCATGCGCTGGCTGGAGATGAATCCATGCCCTTTCCGCGGATCCACGGGAAATGCGCGTCGGACCGCGACACCATGCTTCTGAAAGCAGTTCGTCAGCTCCGTTTCAAGCTCCTGTTGGGCAGGCCAGCAGATCTCGTTTGCGGACTGCCGCAAATCTCCGCTGGTGACCAGGACGACTTCCTGCATGGGGCGTTTTGCTGGGGATCTCAACATGGCCAATTCCTATCTCAGACAAAAATGGGTTCGCAGCGCTGGAAAGCTGCACCGGAGAAGTATAGTAGGCCGAGAGCGTAGACGCCTGTGCATCCATCCATCCGCAACACCACAGAGGACCCGGCGGGTATCCAGCGCGACCTGCGAAAGCGCTGGATTTTCATCCTGCCGTGCGTGTTCGTAACGTACAGTCTTGCCTACCTGGACCGCGCCAACTACGGGTTTGGGGCGGCTGCGGGACTGGCTTCGACGCTGCACATCAGCGACTCCCAGTCCGCTTTGTTGGGCGCGCTATTCTTTCTCGGATATTTTCTCTTTCAAATCCCCGGCGCGGCGTATGCCCGGAGAAACAGCGCAGCACGGCTGGTTTTTTTTGCTTTGATCGGATGGGGCGCTCTTGCCGCGCTTACAGGTGTCATTACCACCTTCTGGCTGCTTGCTGTGGACCGCCTCCTGCTGGGGGTGGCGGAGAGCGTCATCTTTCCGGCGATGCTGATCCTGCTGACCCATTGGTTTACGCGCGCGGAACGCTCGAGTGCGAATACGTTGCTATTCCTGGGCAATCCGATCACTTTGCTCTGGATGTCTGCCCTGACCGGGTATCTGATCCGAGCAGTCGGCTGGCAGAAGGCATTCGTTTACGAAGGGCTTCCGTCCATTCTATGGGCATTCGCGTGGCTGTGGCTGGTTCGGGACGGGCCCAAGCAGGCCATCTGGATGCACCAGTCCGCACGCGAATACCTGGAGCGGCAATTGGACCAGGAGCAGCTTTTCATTCCGCGTGTAGCCAATTTACAGGCTGCGCTAAGAAACCGAAATGTGCTAAGGCTATGCCTGCAGTACTTTGCATGGAGTGCGGGGGTGTATGGATTCGTCTTGTGGCTGCCAACGATCATCAAGCAGGGCTCAACTCGCACCATTCAGGCCACAGGTCTGCTGAGCGGCGCGCCGTATTTACTGGCTGTACTGCTCATGGTGCTTGTCTCGTATCTTTCTGACAGAACATTGCAGCGCCGGCGTTTCGTTGCCCTGTTCCTGTCTCTATCCGGACTGGCGCTGCTCGTCTGCTACTTCGCCTCCGGGCACAGCTTCTGGTTTCTATATGCTTTTCTCATCCTTGGCGGGGGCAGCATGTATGCGCCCTACGGTACGTTCTTCGCCATGGTGCCAGACATGCTGCCGAAGAACGTAGCCGGAGAAGTGATGGCTCTGGTCAATAGCTGTGGCGCGCTCGGCGGATTTTTCGGCACATGGATTGTGGGCCTGCTCCGTGCATCGACGGGAAATTCCAGCTCCGGATTCCTGTTTATGGCAACCTCAGTGCTCGCCTCCGCGGCAATCACAACTTTCTTGCAGGAATCTCCACGTCAACAGAACCGCTGAAACCGGCCTGGCATAACCGTCTGTCCATTCCGGCCACTCCAGGAGATCACATGCGATCTAGCCGCGCTCCGCCTCGAGCTCAAATAGCAGCAGAGAGCGCGCGGTCACGGCATAAAACTCGCCAGTATGGAACATCTCAGTCCCGCTAAACTTACCGCCTTCATCCAGATTGGTGTCGATCAGCAGCGACCAGCGATTGCCGCCAGCACATTCTGGAAGCGTGAACTTCACCATGTCGTGATGGTCGTTGATGACCATCAGCAGGGTCGCCTCATGACCGCGCTGCCGCACTCCGGTCGTCTGGGCACGCCCGTCCATCAGCATTCCGAAGCAGCGCATCCCTGTGTCGCCCCAGTTCGATTGCTCCATCTCTGAACCATTGGCATTGATCCAGGTGACGTCCTTCACGCCTAGCTCTTCGATATAGATTCCATTCAGGAATAGATTCCGGCGAAGGATTGGATATCGATGGCGAAGTCCGGTCAACTTCTGCACGAACCGGGTCAGGGCCTTCCCTTTCTCGGCAATGTCCCAATTCAGCCAGCTAATCTCATTGTCCTGACAATAGGCATTGTTATTGCCGCCCTGGGTACGCGCAAATTCATCGCCCGCCAAAACCATCGGTGTGCCCTGAGAAAGCAGAAGCGTCGCCAGAAAATTTCGCATTTGACGCTGCCTTAGCTCGTTAATGACAGGATCGTCCGTCGGGCCTTCCACTCCACAGTTCCACGAACGATTGTTCGAACTGCCGTCCCTGTTGTCCTCTCCATTGGCCTCGTTATGCTTCTCGTTGTAACTGACCAGGTCATTCAGGGTAAACCCGTCATGGGCGGTGATGAAATTGACGCAGGCCCATGGGCGGCGCCCCTGGTTGTCAAATATGGCACGCGAGGCGCACAGGCGCTCGGTCAAAACCGCAGCGGAAGAACCACCTCTCCAGAAATCTCTGACATCGTCGCGGAATTTATCATTCCACTCGGCCCAGCCTGGAGGGAATTCGCCGACCTGATAGCCTCCTGGACCGCAGTCCCATGGCTCTGCGATCAACTTGACGCCCGCCAGCACGGGATCCTGTCCGACGGCGCGCAGGAAGCCACTCTGGCTATCGAAGCCGCTCGCCTCGCGCGCAAGAATGGTGCCAAGGTCGAATCGGAATCCGTCCACATGAACCTGCTCCACCCAGTAACGCAGACTGTCCGTCACGAGTTGGATGACCCGCGCATGACTCAGGTTGATGGTGTTTCCGGTTCCCGTGTCGTTGATGTAATACCGCTTGTTCCCAGGAATCAGTCCGTAGTAGGTAGCATTGTCGATTCCTCTGAACGACAGAGTCGGGCCGCGCTCGTTTCCTTCCGCAGTGTGGTTGTAGACCACGTCCAGAATGACTTCCAGCCCGGCCTCATGGATTGCCGCGACCATTCCCTTGAACTCGCGCAACACATGAGCTTGATCGCAAGCATACTTTGGATCGGGCGAGAAAAATCCAATGCTGTTATAGCCCCAGTAGTTGGTCAGGTTCTTTTCTGCCAAGTGGCTTTCGCTTACAAACGCATGGATGGGAAGCAACTCGATCGATGTAACACCCAAAGACTTGATGTAATCGAGCACAGGTTTTGTGCCGAATCCCGCATACGTACCGCGCAAGTTTTCGGGGACAGCCGGATGCTTCATTGTAAAGCCGCGCACATGAGCTTCATAAATGATGGTGTCGTCGAAAGGAATAGCGTAGCCTTCCCGGCGTTTTCTCTGGCTCTCCGGCACGCCGGGCCAATCGAACGCCGCGTCGACTACGCGGCACTTCGGCATATAAGGAGCGCTGTCGCGATCATCGAAAGTCGTGTCGTCCATGGATTCCATCTTGTAGCCAAAGATGGCTGGATTCCACTCAAGTCGTCCGGTATATGCGACAGCATAGGGATCGAGAAGCAATTTGTTCGGATTGAATCTATGGCCGGCATTCGGTTCATAGGGACCATGAACCCGGTACCCGTAGATCGTTCCAGGCTTCACGTCTGGCAGGTAGCCATGCCATATCTGGTTCGTATACTCCGGCAGCGCAATTCTGTATAGCTCCCGCTCTCCCTTGTCATCAAAAATGCATACTTCGACTCTGGTGGCGTTCGCCGAAAATAGCGCGAAGTTGGTTCCTTGTCCGTCCCATGTAGCCCCTCGTGGAAACGGCAAACCTTCGCGGATCTTTATTTGCTTTCCTTCGACCATGTTTGTCCTTTAGCTGGAGCTCCACACAGGAACCACAGCGGCATTTCGCAATGCAGTATTCCACCGTCAGATGGATGTTAAGCGGGTTGCAATGTATGTGGACCCGAACGGGAAGCGGAAACTACGTTGTAACACAAAGCAGCAATTCTAAAATTCAATCAACCGCTAGTCTGCGCAAGCGCGCAGGTAAACCTCGCGATTGCAGGGATGACTGCTCAAAAGCCATGGCAATCTTATGCTGGAAGTTTTTTCATCCAGGAACCGGTGGCCGAATTGCCGGCCGGCTACTGATTCCCGTGGTTACTTTTTAGATCTGCCTTACTCGCCCGCGGGTTACGAGCCGCAAAAGCAAGGTGAGAATGACAGCTCCAGCCACGGCAACCACAATCGTGTAGATCAGGCCGCCGCTGCCGGTGTGACCCAGTGCCCGCATGATAAAACCGCCGACGATCGCTCCGACAATTCCGACTACGATGTCCATAATGGCCCCGTAGCCGCCCCCGCTCATAAGCTTGCCGGTAATCCATCCCGCGATCAATCCAACAACAATCCACCAGAGAATGAACATTTCTAACCTCCCGTGTGTGCGTGCCCGCCGGTTTTCAATTGAGGCTTGTCACAACCGCACCTGAAGGCCGGCAGATTTCTCGGTTCCGGTGTGCTCAATCACTGGGAAAGCATTGGCTTGCCTTCATGGGACACCAGCAGATCGTGCATATCGTTGGCGTGTTCTTCTTCCTTGCCCAGGATGTGCTCCAGCATGACTCGCGTCGTAGGATCTTTCTCACCGAAGAAGCGGATCAATTCCGAATAATGCTCCACGGCGATACGCTCGGCAATAAGATTTTCGCGGATCATATCCATCAAGTTGTCGCCCTCTGAATACTGCGAGGCTGAGCGGCTGGCAAGCCCGTCTGGATTGAAATTCGGTTTACCGCCGAGCTGGTTGATTCTCTCCGCAACAACCATCATGTGTTCTTGTTCTTCTTTGGCGTGTTCCGCAAACTCGGATTTCACGCTGTCGCTTGAAAGTCCATTGGCCGACACGGCATGCATGGTGTATCGCAGCACACATACAATCTCCGTCGCCAGAACGGACTGCAGTATGTCGATAGTCTGCTGAACATCTCCGCCGTAGGAGTCGGTCACGGCTCCCTTCTCGATACTCTTTCTCGCGCGCTCCCGCAGCGCTTTTAC
>DAHVZT010000135.1 GCA_027323885.1 Acidobacteriaceae bacterium | reverse complement strand
CGTCACGTCGGTAAACGTGCCGTCGCCGTTGTTGTGATACAGGCGGCTGGTTGGCGAATCGCGGCTGGCCGGTTGCCCCCACGGGCCGGGTTGATTCACCAAGTAAAGGTCGGGATAGCCGTCGTTGTCATAATCGCCCCAGGCCGCGCCCGATCCCATATCTTCCGGCAGTTGGTGCGTGCGGACACCCGCGGAGTGGACGAAATCGATTCCCGCCTGCCGCGTAACGTCCGTGAAGATGACATTTGGATGGTCGGCTGGCAAGGCGCGGGCTTCGCTGTTAAAAATTTGCTGCCTGGGCCGGGAGGACTTTTTTGAGCACCCGGCAAGCGCATCGAGGAACAGTCCCGCGGTGAGAACCGAGAAGGTCCGGCGATTCATTCTCCCCCCTTGGCGACGGTGGACGGAGCCTGCCTGGGGAGCTTGCCCACAGGAACCGCTTTTTCGGGACCCTGCGCGATCAACGGTATCTGCGTGCTGCTGGACGACAGATCGGTGATGGGAGCTTCGCGCGACTGGCCCGGAAACAGGAAGTCCATGAAGTACTGGTTCGCCTTGCGATAGCGCAGTCGAGCTGTGACCTGCAAGGGTCCCTGCATGCCTTTGGGGACGGTAAAGTCGTAGGCGTACATGTCGGAATAGCCCGGAGTAATCGACCGCTTGAAGATGGTGCCCACATAGTGCCACAGGCGGTGCCGCAGAATCGGATTGCCTTCCGCATTGACGCCGATGGAGCGGATCACAACCGTCCCCGGCTCGATATGATTTTGCGCGGTGAGTTCGCCGGAATGGAACACGACCTGCCCCGCCGGGTCGCGCACCTCAATCTCGACCCAGGCGCGAATCAGGTCCGCCGGTCCTGTGGCGAAGTCGTGTCCGGCCTTGTTGTTGGTGACAACGGCGCGAAGCTGGACTTTCTGGCCGGCCTGGGCTGAGGCTGGACCGAGAATTTTTATCGGAATCACCGGACCCTTGGGCCAGACCTTCGCAATTTCCGGAACCACCACCTCGCCTTTCAGCCATGCATTCACGCGCTGCACCTGGGCTGCGGCGTCGTAAGAGTGGACCATGGTGGGCATGGCCTGGTTGGCGGCGGCGAACCAGTGGTTGCGATGTTTGTTACCGAGACCCACTGCGTGATCGTAAGGGTCCGCCCTGTCCGGAGCGGATGCCGTTGTGTAATACATGTGGCAATCCTGGCAGCGCAGCCGCTCCGCGTGGTTTGGACTGGTGTTCCACTTGCCCGTCCGCCATTCGTCATATTGGTTCTGGAGCTGCACCCATCCCACATGATTGATCTGCTTGTTGATGAACTGCTTATGACAGGAGGCGCAGGAGACTGGATTTTTCGCAAGAGTCAGGTTGTAATCGCTGTCGTGGTGCCACGGATACGCCCGGATCAGGAAATGGGTGAGCGCCGTGCTGTAGCGTCCGCTGCGATATTCAAAAAGATAGGGCGTCGGCGGCGCAAAAACGTAATTGCCGTTGCCCTGCACATCGACACGGACCATGGAATGGCAGGCGACACAGGAGTCGCCTTCTTTATAACCGGGAGCTTCCACCCCCGTGCTGGCGTCCTTGTAGGCCGAAAGCAGGGAGACGGGATCGTGGCAACCCGCGCAATAGCGGGCCGCGGGTATTCCTTCTTCTTTAATCATCGCCCCTTGCACGCCCTGGAAGAACTTGTCCTCGGAGGCCCAGGTGTGCGCGCTTGCCAGCGATTCTTTATAGATCGCGCTATGGCAGCCCGACGCTCCACAGGATTTCGATTGGGCGAGGATTTGCGGCGCAACGGGCTGCCCGCTTTCCGTCGTCGCCAGGCTCGGCGCGAATGGGTTCTTGCCGTAAGGCAATTGGTAGCCCGCCGGCAGCTTCGAGTGGCTGAAATCGGGAGTGCGGTAAGCGGCCGACACCACTGCAACCAGAAGCACAAGCGTTACACTCGTCGCTGCCGCCACTCGCCACATTCTGCGGCGCCCAGCCGACAGATCGACCGTCAGCCCCTCGGGAGGTTGCCCGATTCCGCGAATCACGATACTCTTTGCACCGGGCCAGACGTGGACCAGGAGGAACGGGACCGCTGCAAGTCCGCTCCAAAGATGCACGCGGTCCCAAAAATGACTGATGTTCAGCGAGAAGAACGCCTCCCAGCTCAGCAGCAATCCGCTCACGGCATTGACAGCCAGCGTCCAAAAACCGGCATACGCGCAAAACTTCCGCAGACGCCAACGCGCATTCCGCGTGGCCCACCAGTGGCTGGCCTGCCAGAGCGCCAGAGGGACCACCAGCAACAGGCCGAGCGCAGTGTGCAGCAGCACGGACATCTGCGCCGCCGTGCCAAAGGGCAACAACCAAATCCCAAGACCTGTAAGGAGCAGGAAAATCAGAGTTCCGCCGAGAATGCCAAAACTGAAAACGCCTTTTCCTTCGAGAAAGGCATGACGTACCGGTGACGTCGAGCCATTGGTGTAACCCATTCTGATCTCCTGGGCAGAGCTGAAGGTTGACGAAGAGTTACCGACATCAAATTCCTGCAGCTTGCGATATTGCAATGCTCCGGCTGAGATGAAGCACATCGCAGTGACGGCGATCACTCATGGTGTCCGTCAAACCGTGCTAATGTGACAAACGCTAGGGAACACTTGTTGTATCGGAACACGATGATTCCTCAATCCTATCGGCAACGCAGGTTTTCTCACCTCGTCGCGGCGCTCGTATTGTGCGCCTGCTTCGCCGTGGCGACGATTGGAATGACATTTGCGATGTCCGCGCAGCAGAGCAAAGCTGTCGAGTTGAACAACATCGGCACGGCCCTGGCCAACCAGCAGATGTTCAAACTAGCTGCGGAGAAATTTGCGGAAGCTTATCGGCTCGATCCGCGGTTAACAGTGGCGGAGACCAACCAGGGAATCGTCCTGTTTTATCTGGGGGAAGATTCTGCGGCGGAGCAGATCCTGACCCGGGCCACCACGCAGAATCCGACCGACGCACATCCCTGGTACGTGCTGGGACTGCTTTATCGCAGCATTGGAAAAAACAGCGAAGCGGCTGCGGCTTTCCAGCGCGCTATCGCAATCGATCCCACCGATGCGGACGCGCATTATTTTCTTGCTTCTTGCGATTTCGATTTGCATGAACTCAACCGGGCGACTGCGGAATATAGATTGGCGCTGCAACTCAATCCGCTGGAAGCATCGGCGGAGTTTGGATTGGCCCGCACATTGCAGCGGGCGGGTAAAACCGCCGAGGCACACATGCACTTCGCTCGCTTCGAGCATCTGAGAAATGACAAGATCGCCACCCCGATTGCCCATACCTACGGCGAAGAGGGTAAATACTCCAAGGTGCAAGACATTCTGCCCAAGGGATCTGAAGTCGCGCCCATGGTGCCGGTCACTTTCATCAAGAAAGCTGCCGCCACCAACGGGACTCACGCGCCGATCCCCGGGAACAAGCAACCTGGCGGCGGAGTTTGCATGCTTCGCCTGCGAAAAGATGGTCCCTTCTACGTGGTAGTTCCCGGCCAAGGGACGCCTGCGATTCGCGTCTATCGCAACATCGTTCGCGCTCCCGGCGATAGCCGGCTGGAAGAAGTTTCCGCAGCGCAGATGGGACTGACGGCGGGCGGCAGCGGCGTGGCCTGCGCCGTGGGCGATTTCGACAATGACGGACTTCCGGATCTGGCCGTGGCCTTCACGGACCGCGTCGTTCTGTTCAGAAATCTGGGGCATGGAAAGTTTGCGGATGTTACCAAAAAAGTCGGCATCTTGCCCCTCAACCATCCCGCGGGATTGACGTTTGTCGATTACGATCACGATGGCGATCTCGATCTGCTCATCACGGGGCGGCCCGACGCGAGAAGTGCTGCCTCCGGATCCGGCCCCAACGTCTTGTGGCGCAACAACGGGAACCAGACATTTACCAACTGGACCGCGCAGTCGGGACTTGGAGGGGAAGGCTCGTCTGTTTCGGCGATCCTTTCCGACCTGAACAATGATCGCGCCGTCGATCTGGTCGTGACCGGGTCCGGCGCTGCTCCAACCTTCTTTGCCAACCAGCGCGAGGGCCCTTTCAAAGTATCTCCGCTCTTTACCGCCGCGGGACTGCCGCCAACCGAAGGCGTCAGCGTTTTCGACTTCAATAAAGATGGGTGGATGGATGTCGCCGTGACCCACGCGGGCGCTCCGGGAGTGACCTTGTGGCGGAACGTGGACGGCAAACATTTTGAGCGCGTGCCGCTGCCGATCCACAACGCGATACGAGGCTGGGGTCTGACCGCTGTCGATATCGACAACGATGGATGGATCGACCTTGCGGCCCTGATCGAGACCGCGCACGGACCCGAGTTGCGCGTATTGCGCAATATGGGGCCAAAGGGATTTCAGGATGTGACCGGCAGCGTGAAGCTGGACAAGATCAAGCTGCAGAATCCGCGCTCGGTGGTTGCCGCCGATCTTGACGGCGACGGGGCTGCGGACCTGATCGTCACCCAGTTGGATCGCGCCCCCGTAGTGTTGCGCAATCAGGGAGGCAACCGCAACCACTCCCTGCGGATCACTCTTACAGGTCTGGCCGATAACAAGATGGCCATCGGCACCAAAGTGGAAGTCTTCTCGGATGGCAGCTGGCAGAAGTGGGAGGTCACAGGCGCTTCCGGTTTTCTCAGTCAGGGGCCCGACGAAATCCTCGCCGGCCTGGGGAAGAACACCCACGCGGACATCGTGCGTCTGCTATGGCCTACTGGCGTGCCTCAGGATGAAATCGATATCGGGGCCAGAAATTCGGTCTCCTATCTGGAACTTGATCGCCGGGGCAGTTCCTGTCCCACGCTGTTTGCCTGGAATGGACGGAAATACCAGTTTATTTCCGATGTCATCGGGGCGGGAGTGATCGGCCACTGGGTTGCACCGGACCGCGAAAACACGCCCGATCCGGATGAATGGATCAAGGTAAAAGGCGCCCAGCTCCAGGCGCGCAATGGATACCTGAGCCTGCGCTTTGGCGAGCCCATGGAAGAAGTCAATTTTCTGGACCAGGTGCGGCTGGTTGCGGTCGATCATCCGGCAGGGACTGAGGTATATCCCAACGAACGATTCCTGAGCGAGCCTCCGTTTGCGCAGCGCAAGACGATCCTCAGTTCGGCTGCCCATGCGCCTGCCGGGGCGTGGGACGATAAGGGACGCGATGCGCGCGAACTCCTGCGCTATCAGGACCGTAAATATGTCAAAGACTTTACCAATCTGCAGTTCGCGGGCTTTGCCAACCGGCACACGCTCACGCTCGATCTCGGCGAGTGGACGCCGCAGAATCCACTGCGGCTGTTTCTTCATGGTTTCATCGAATATTTTTCCGCCAGCTCCATGTACGCGGCGTGGCAGTCGGGCCTGAAACCGATCCCCCCATACGTTGACGCGCAGATGCCGGATGGCACTTGGAAGCGCGTCATCGACGACATGGGATTTCCCGCGGGGTTGCCGAGGACAATCGTGGTGGATCTGACGGGCAAGCTGCCGCAGGGCACGCGGCGCATCCGCATCACGACGAACCTGCAAATCTATTGGGACCAGATACTCATCGACAACGGCCCGGACATGCCGGGCCGCGTTCGGCAGACAGAATTGCCTTTGGCTTCTGCGCAACTCGCGTTTCGCGGTTATCCGCAGCAACTCGATGGCAAGACGCCGGGGGATCTGACCTATAACTACAACGAATTCAGTCAGACAGGTCCATTTATCCGCGCGCGCGGCAACTATACCAGGTATGGCGATGTGACCCGCCTGCTCCAGCAAATTGACAGCCGCTTTGTGGTCTTCGGTACCGGGGAGGACATTGACTTGGAGTTTGCCGCCGCTCGCTTACCCGCACTGCCCGAAGGCTGGACGCGAGATTATTTCTTTTATGCGAACGGCTTCGTCAAGGACATGGATTTCTATGAGGCGAGTCCGTACACCGTCGCCACAATGCCATTCCAGGGCATGAGCTATTATCCCTCGCAAACCGTGGAGCACGATGCCGGCGATGCTTCTCGAATGCAATATGAACTCGACTGGAACGGCAGGTTCGAGTCGGGAAAGGAAGGTCAGAACTATCGATTCCACTATGTCCCTCGGACTGTGCAGCCGCCTTATCTTTCCCGCGGTACTGCCCTGGGTCCAGAAGAAAATGATGGCCGAAATAAAGGGATGCAATGAGGGTCCGGACGCTCCAACTCGAAGTTGAGTTGCTTCCTGATCCATTTGCGCTCATATTTCTGATACAGCTACACAGACGGCGTGCCAACGCGGCATGCGTCTGAATATTACGTAACGCCTATAGAGAAACCGTCCGATAAAGGACGATTGATAGGAGACGATCATGAAACACCTGGCATTCATCCTGGCCCTTGCCAGCGTCACAGCGTCTGGCGCTGCCCAAACCCCTAAAACCCAAACGTTGTCCGGCTATATCAGCGATTCAAAATGCGGTGCCATGCACATGGATAACGGCCTGGCCTGCGTAAAGAAATGCCTCGAAAACGGCTATCTGCCGGTTTTTGTCGACAGCCAGAAGAAGGTGTGGGCGATTGAAAACCCCTATGCCGTAAAAGACTACTATGGCGATAACGTGAAGGTAGTCGCCACAGTAAATCCGTCTGGCAAGAGCATCCATGTGGACAAGATCACGAAGACCGGAGGCGTACTGGGCGGCATGAAAGACGGCATGCCCATGTAAGTGGAAAATTGGAGGCAGGGTCGCAGAGTCGCGCGGGAATGGAGGCATTCAACAGCATGTCGGGGGATTCGCCAGTCTCCGATCGGTTGAGCATTCCGAGCTGTCAGTAGATTCTCAGCCTCCTTTCGGCCACGGATCGGCGTTTCTGCCCCTGAACAACGCATGCCGGCGCATCGCTCAAATCGCATGTCTGGCAGGGGGACACAACCGCATCTTGCCCACGACACTTTTCCCCTCAGCGAGGACGCGACTTACCCGGCTCCGCGGACTCTGGAGACCAACCCGCACGGAGAAGTGCGGAGTTCGAGATGGGTCGGCATTTTTTGTGGCCCGTTTCGTCTTGATATGCAGGCGATTCCACAGCGGGTGGAGGCTTTGGAAAGCAGAACGCAATCGCTCTGCGCACCGCCTTCAGGCGTCAGACAAGGCTTCCAAACGGTTCCAAGTGCATCGTTTCTGATGCTCTAGAGCAGAATCAAGGTAGTTATACCCAGCGGCGGTTCTATATGCAATGCTGGATTTCTCTGGCGAAGCGACCGCGATGACGAGGATGGGACGAGCCTATTCGGACGATCTGCGGGTGAGGATATTGGAAGCCGATGAGCGCGGCGAGGGGAGTTGCCGAGTGCTCGCCAGGCGTT
>DAHVZT010000131.1 GCA_027323885.1 Acidobacteriaceae bacterium | reverse complement strand
GCCATGGAGTTTCTACTGAAGCGGCAGCGGACCGACGGCAAGATGATGCATGAGTACGCCCAGACTGCGGAAGCTGTCGACTGGAAGAGCTTGCCGTATGAATATGCGGCGGCGGACGCGACGCCGCTGCTGCTGATGGCGGCTGCCGATTACCTGAGCGCCAGCGGGGACCTCCCGTTCCTGCGGGACCATTGGCCCCAGCTCCAGAAAGCATGGCAGTACGAAACGAGCCACGACAGCGCCGACGGGATCTACAACAATTCGAACGGCACGGGTTGGGTGGAGAGCTGGCCGGGAGGCATGCCGAAGCAGGAGATTTATCTGGCGGCTCTGGATGAGCAGGCGTCCACAGCAATGAGCGCACTGGCGGCAGCGGAGGGCGATCAGGCAGTCGCCAGGCAGGCGCAGGCACGCGCCGCGCAAATTCGCGCTGCGGTGCCCAAGGAGTATCAAGGGAACTCGGGCTTTTATGCGTTCAGCCGCAACGCCAACGGATCCCTCGACAAGACCGCAACGATCTATCCGGCGGTGGCATGGTGGGATGGCAATTATTCTCTTCCGAACTCCGGCGCGATGTTTTCCCGCTGGGCTTCCAAGGAGTTCTCGACCGACTGGGGTACACGCGACTTGAGCGAGGACGCCAGATTTTACGATCCGATCAGCTACCATCAGGGATCGGTCTGGCCGCTGTTTACCGGATGGACATCGCTGGCCGAATATCGCACGGGCCGCACTCTCTCCGGCTACGCGCACCTGATGCAGAACGCGAACCTGACATTTGCGCAGGACCTCGGAGCGGTGACCGAGCTGTTGTCGGGCGCCTTCTACCAGACGCTGGGCCGGTCTACCTCTCATCAACTCTGGTCGTCGGCAATGGTGGTTTCTCCGCTGCTTCGCGGTATGTTCGGGTTGCAGTGGGATGCGGCGCGCAAAACGTTGTCCGTCACGCCACATCTGCCCGCGACCTGGGACCACGCGACCCTTCATCATGTGGCGCTTGGAGCATCCATCTTCGATCTGCAGTTCCAGCGTCACGCAGGAGAGATGGACATTACAGCGGATGGCGATCTCCATGGTGCTCGTCTGGCGAGCAGCGTCCCCGGCACGCACATTGGCAAAGCAGGCAATTCTCTCCGCGTCCCGTTGCCTGCCGTCGAGGTTGAGGTTCCTTCCACATTGCCGGAGCCAGGAAGCCGTACCGCGATGGCAAAGGTCGTGACGGAGACCTACAGCGGGCATTCGCTGCGGCTGGTGCTCGAAGGCCAGGGCGGGTCTAAGCTGAGTCTTCCTTTTCGCCGCAATGGTACGGCAGGGAAGCTTATCGTTCAGGGAGCGGTTGTGAACGGCGGCTCTGCGCGAGAGTCCCTGCTCGTGCAGTTTCCAGCGGGAGAGGGTTATCAGCGGCAGCAGGTCTCGATCGGCTGGTGATGTACCTGTGGTGCCGAAGCGACACGGGCAAGCTCAGTGGTATACAGGGAAGAGTTTCCAGGGCTACTTGAAATATTCCCCGTCCATGTCGCGCAAAACCCATTCCGTTCAGACATTCCTGATCGCATGTGCGTGGTGCTTTCTGTTGAGTTGGGGTTTGCCCGCGTCCGCGCGGGTTTCCCGTGGCTCTTCCACAGCGGATGCCACGGCAAATCCCGATCTGGTCTGTGCGGCCTGTCACCAACAGATTTATGACCGGTATGAGCAAACCCCGATGGCACGCGCCAGCGGGGCCGCAGCCAACGGTTTGCTGACCGGCGATTTCATCCATCCAGCGTCCGGAATTCACTACCGCCTGTTTTTGCGCGACCAGCAGGCTTTTCTGCAATATGACCGCAGTACGCCGGACGAAGAGCAGTCGTTGCATGGCGAAAAAAGATTGGTCTATTACATCGGATCCGGGAAGCGAGGCCGAACCTATCTATTCCAGACGGACGGCTTCTGGTTTGAAGCGCCTGTAAATTGGTACAGCAAGCAGAGTGTCTGGGACATGGCGCCGGGCTACGGAAACGCGAAGCACATGCCCTTTACGCTACCGGTCGATGGTGGTTGCCTGCATTGCCACACCAGCAACGTTCAGCCCTCCGTGCCGGGCAGCCGCAATCACTTCGCGGGCCCACCGTTTCTCCATGCGGGCATCACATGCGAAGCCTGCCATGGAGATCCGGGCGCGCACCTGGCGCAGCGCGGCAAAGGCCCGATTCTGAACCCGGTCAGGCTGCCTGCTGCGCGACGGGATTTCGTGTGCCTGCAGTGTCACTTGGAGGGGGACACAGCAGTCAACCGGCTGGGCCGTTCCCTGATCGACTATCGCCCCGGCGCCGATCTGTATTCGGACGTCGTGTACTTCGTGCGCAAGGGAGAAATAGGCTCGAACCTTCGTGCCGCCAGCGAGTGGGAAGCGCTCCTGCAAAGTAAATGCAAGCGCAGGAGCGGCGATAAGCTGACGTGCACCACCTGCCACGATCCGCACAGCACACCTTCACCGGAGCAGCGCGTCCTCTACTATCGCGGGAAATGCCTTGCCTGCCATACCGGCGTGAAGTTTTCGGAGCAGCACCATCCCGAGCAGCAGGACTGTACAGCATGCCACATGCCGCGAGAAAAGACCCGGGACATTGCGCATGAGCAGGTGACGGACCATCGAATCCAGAAGCGGGCGCATCCCGTTGTGCAGAAGCCCGATTCGGCGGACTTTGAAATCGTTCCGATCGGGGGCGCTCAGGCCAGCGCGCGGGATCTGGGACTGGCCTATGCGCAATTTGCCCAGCATGGCAACCAGGCAGCAGGTGAGCGCGCCATGCAACTTCTCCAGCAGGCGGAACGGCAGGAGAAGCCAGACGCCAAGGACCCGGAGTTGCACACGGAACTTGGATTTTTGGATCAGATGTCAGGCAATATTCCCGCAGCGGAACGTGAGTATCGCCTGGCCATCGCCATGACTCCTGTGGATGGGACCGCTGCCGGGGATCTTGCGGTGCTCTTGGCCCAGTCCGGCAAAGTGTCCGAAGCGGTCCCGTTGTGGCAGAGTGCGTTTCAACAAAATCCCGACATTCCCGCCGCCGGTTTCGATCTGGCGGTTGGATATTGCGCGATCGGGGATCCCGCCAGTGCAATCCGAACGCTTCAGCGTGTGGTTACATTCTCTCCAGACGATCCGAAGGCCAAGCGGCTGATGCGGAACATCGCGAACGGAACTCAGGCCTGCAAATCGAAATAAGCGGGAAAATCAGTGGCTCCGGGACTGGTTCCGAAGACGATCCAGATTGGCGCGAGCCATCTGATTGCCGGGACTGATACGAAGGGCGTGAAGAAAGTCCTGCTGCGCCAGGACTAGCTGGTTCAGGTGAACGTGAAGCACGCCAAGAGCGTTCCATCCATCGCCGTCGTCGGGATTCAGTTGCAGGGCCCGCTGCCTCGCCGCCAGCGCGTCATTCCATCGGCTCATGGAGGAGTAAACGCGAGAAAGAAGCGCGTACGTGATGGCGCTGTTCGGCCGCACCCGAAGCGCCTGGCGCAACTGATCGGCTGCTTCTTCAAGCTTTCCCGATTGTGCATACGCCATGGCCAGTAACTGGCGGGCGTCAGGATCGTTTTGCACGTGGATGGCAGCCTGCAGCCGCTCGATCGCCTGCGGCAGCTGTCCTGCACTGATGTCAATCTGACCCAGGGTTTCGAATGCGGTAAAGTCTTGTGGATTTGCCGCCAGCGCATTGCGCAACTCCTGCCGCGCACCCTCGATGTCGCCTTCGTTTAGCAGCGCCACGCCAAGACCGCTGCGGGCTGCCGCATCGTTGGGATTCCCGGCGAGCAGAATGCGGAACTGGGATGCAGCTTCGTGAAACTCCGCGTGATTCGTTTCCAGCCGGGCCAGATCGAAGCGGGTGTCTGTCGAGTCCGGATTGGCTGCCAAAGCTTGCTCGTAAGCCTTCTTCGCCTGTTGCCAATCGCCTTTTTCCGCTTCCGCTACGCCCAGTGCTGTTAATGTCCTGGCGTCCGCTGGATTGTGTTGCAGCAGACGCCTGTCGATCTCGATGGACTGGTCGTAATTGCCTTCGGCCAGGTCAACCGCAGCCAGGTTATACAGGGCGATTGGATCTCCGGCATCATTTCGTAGTCGGTCCTCCATCCATGCATGTTCCAGCAGAAGTCGCGCATCCTTCGTCTTTCCCGCCGAAACCGAAGTGCTGCCGACCGGCAGGACCTGGAGCCAAAGATGTCCCATCTCGTCAACGGAACGATTTCCCGCTCTCACGCGTATGGGTGGGCTGTTTGGATTATGAATGTTGCTGGCGGAGTTGTCATAGGTATAGCGCATGTGCAGCACTGTACCTTTGGGCAGGAAAACCGGATGCTTGTAGCTGTACACCGATTGGCGGTCAATGTCCCAGTTGCGAATCCATAGGAGCCACTTTTTTTGGCCACCGGGAAGAATTGCATATCCCTTCAGGTCTTTTCCCAGGTAATGGGCATGGGGATAGACACCCAGGACCTTCACATCGACCGGCAGTCTGATTTGATCCTGAACAACGAAGTCGTGGGCTCCGGCAGGAATGTCGAGCGCGCTGTCATGTTCCATTTCCAGAAGGATGGGATGTTGCGTGGGCGGTTTGTCCGTGAAATAAAGACCAATCTTTGCGTCGGCAATTTCCGGCTTGCCGGTGGGCTTCAGATGCATGTTCAGAATCAGGTCATTTCCGGGGCTCAGCCTCCATGGCATACCTTCGGGTTCCGTCAATAGCGGAGAGTCGGGCTTCCAGAACAGGAAATGGCTGTCTGGGTCGAAGCTGTCGCCGGAATCCACCGCCAGTTCCATCCCTGGTACTCCATCTTTCCAAGTGCCTGAATGCGCGTGGCGGAAGGATGCAGTGCGGTCGATCAGGACGTTGGCGTGATGCACTACTTTGGGACTTCCGGGCAGGATCTCCATGGCACGGATGTAGTGGGTTTGCTGGAGTGGGTAGGGCAGGATGAAATTGATGAAAACATCGCTGCCGGACGGAGGAACGCGGAAGGGTTTCTGAACTGACAGCACGAGGTCCGGCGTTCCCAGCAGCCATGCGGAGGTAAACTGCGGAGGCTTAGGAGCTTCCGCCGGATCGCCTTCCGCCATGCCGGAGTTCGCCCAGCGGCGAATCAAATCGATGTCGGCGGTGCTCAACCGCCTTTCATCCGCAAAGTCGCCATAGCCCGGCTCAGGCAGCCATGGCGGCATAAAGCGGGTCTGGGTGACGCGCACAATTTGTGGCGCCCAGCGCCGCGCGTCCGCGTAGGTAACCAGGCTAAATGGGCCTGCTCCGCCGGGGTGGTGGCAGGATGTGCAGTTCTTGTACAGGATGGGCGCGATCTGGCGGCTGAAGGTAACAGGGGATTCGGCTGCGCTCGTTACGGCGATTCGATTACTGCCGGCGACGAGCGGAAGAGCCAGGCAGATTGCGGCAATCCAGACCGAATTCCGCATACCTAGTTCACGATATACCAGCCGACCGGACGATGTGAGGGCCGCGTGAGCGTGCTGCCTTGTAAGGCAGCGCTGATGGCGTCCTGCAGGTCGTGCTGTGTGGCCTGGGGGCGCTGCCGGCCAAAATCGATGTACCGGTTATCGATCCGTCCGAGGTAAATTTCATGAAATCCGCTTTTGTCGGGCATCAGAACCGCAGCTTCCGGTGTGATCTTTGCGTGGGCCAATTGGACGAGCGTGTGATCCGGGTCCCGGATTTCAGTGGCTACTTTGCCGAAGTCCTGCCGATGTTGGCGAATGACGGCAGAGGTGTCCGCTGGATTGGGGCAAATGACCCAAAATGCCACGTGTTGCGGCTCGAACTCCGACTGCAGACGCCTGATCTGCGGGACATAACGATTGGAGACCGGACAGTCTGTTGCGACAAACTATAGCACAACGACTTTGGTGCTGGAATCTGAGAGCCGCAGAATGGGCTGCCCCGACAGGTCCACGCCATACGGAGCCTTTGGGGCGGGTGCAGCGAAGGCAGGAAGCGAAAGAACCGGGAAAAGCAGCAGAACGGTCAGGCATTTCCGAAAATAAGCAAGCGAGCTACTGTTCGGCATGGCCACTCCCTTCGCGGAGAGTCACGAAATGGTCCGCCGTTGTGCCCGCAAATGATTCTTTCCGCCCGCTGGGCCAGCGGACTTGAATGCTGTTCACCTTGCTCTCCTGACCCAGGCCGAAGTGCAGCCGAAGGTCGTTGCTGGAGTCGTAGCTCGACCCGCTTCGCACTTCAGCGGTCCACCGGCGCGACTCTGCAATCACGGTGACCTTGGCGCCAATGCCATCGCGATTGGATTGCGTTCCACGCAGTTGGACGCCCAGCCAGTGGTTCTGGTTTGGGGCCACGTTGACCAGCAGCATGGGCCGGGCACTAATGTTATTCACCACCGCTTCCAGACGGCCGTCATTCCACAGATCCGCGATGGCAAGACCGCGGCTGGATTCCGGGACTGTGATCGCGGGGCCGGACGTCTTGGATAGGTCCTGAAATTTCCCATTGGCCAGATTGTGGTACAGAACGCGAGGTTCCCTATACGCAGAACCAAGATTGCCGCTATCGACCTCGGGGTAAACGTGTCCGTTCACCAGAAGCAGATCCGGCCAGCCGTCGTTGTCCACGTCCAGGAACATGGTTCCCCAACCCAGATATTGCGTGTTGATGCCTATTCCGGCCGGAGCCGTCACGTCCGTGAAGGTGCCGTCTCCCTCATTGTGATACAGGGTCGAAGTATCGTCGGAAAAATTTGTTTTGAAGATGTCCGGGCGCCCATCCCCATCGTAGTCGCCGATGGTCGAGCCCATTCCGGCCTGTTCGCGGCCATCCTCATTGAACGCGACTCCGGCATCCGCGGCTTTGTCTGTGAAGGTTCCGTTATGGTTGTTGTGGTAAAGAATCGAGGGCGTCGAGTCGCAGGCCACAAAGATGTCCGGCCACCCATCGTCGTCATAATCGAGCGTGGACACGCTGAAACAGTAATGGCCGGGAGTATTTTGGATACCGCTGCTCTTGCTGACGTCCTCAAACTTTCCGTTCCCCAGGTTGTGGTAAAGAATGTTTGGAGCGCTGGGAAGCCCCCGCGGTCCGCACATGACGGCAACACCTTTCCAGGTACAGTCCACCGCCTGGCCCGGCGCGGGCGTGGTCGCCAGATCGAGATGCACGTAGTTGGACACCATCAGGTCCAGTTTGCCGTCGCGGTCATAGTCTACGAACGCGCAGCCTGTTCCCCACTCCTTGCCCGAGCCGGCAACACCCGCATTTTCCGCTACTTGCCGGAAGGTCCCATTTCCCTGGTTGTGATAGAGCCGGTTTTTGCCGTAGCCCGTGACATAGATGTCATCGTAACCGTCATTGTCATAATCGCCGACGCAGGCTCCCTGTCCCCATCCCGTATCGGCCAGGCCCGCGCGTGTTGTCACATCAGTAAACGTGCCGTCGTGGTTGTTATGGTACAGATGGCTGGTCGGAGGAGCGGTCCCGGCAGGAGCGTGTTTATCAAGGTAAGTGCCATTCACGATGAAAATGTCCGGCCAGCCATCCTTGTCGTAATCCAGAATGGCTACTCCGCTGCCAGTGGCCTCAAGAATGTAGCGTTTTTTAGTCAAACTTCCGTTTACGTTGAGGGCCTGAAGGCCTGAGCGGTCCGCTACATCGATAAACCACGCCGGGCCGGAGTGCGCCGGGCTGGCCGGATAGGGGTGCCCGGAAGGTTGCGCGCCAGCGGGATTCGATCCAGATTTCGCGCGCGGTTTCTCGCCGGCCTGACACCGCGCAAGCGATGTCCATGCGGAGAGCAGGAGCGCTGCGAGTGTAATGGAGAAGATTCGAGCCGCGGGCAGGTGCGGCTTTGGGAGCGGGGAGAAATCCATACTCAACGTATTGAAACGATTTGTTCTGCTGCTTTGTATATCCCCATTATCCCATTCCATTTCCTGGTTGACATTGCATGGTCTAGTGCAGCATACTCCTCGCCTAGGCCGGTTTGCGTACTTCTGCGTTCCGCAAGTGGCATTGGCCAAGAGGAAATACGATTCAAAGGCTGGACTGGATTGCATTAGACTAGGGACACGCAAACTGAAACACGAATAAATCGGGACATGGAGCGGAGCCGAACCTAAGCGAGGCACCCGACCTGTACCCGATCCGGAAACAGTCGTAATTGGATGTAATTTGCAGGAGGCGAAAAGATGATTCTCAGGCGTATCGTGTTGGGTGCGTTCAGCGCCCTGTTGGCAGTGTTTTTCCTGTCCCCAAACATCTCCCACGCGCAGGCAGTCTACGGATCGATTTACGGAACGGTGACCGACAGTACCGGTGCCGCTGTTCCCGGTGCGACCGTGACCGTGACGGACGAAAGCAAAGGGGATTCCGTTACTGCGACCACAAATGCAAGTGGCGCATACACGGTGCAGCATCTTATCGTCGATTACTACGACGTTAAGGTCACCGCGCCCGGCTTTGAAGCGGCGGACAATCCCCATGTGCATGTGTACGTCGACACTGCTCCGAAAGTCGATGTGGTGCTCAAGGTGGGCGCCGCGTCCCAGACGGTGCAAGTCACCTCGGCCGCTCCGCTACTCAATACCAGCAAAGCGGACGTCGCCATGATCCTGAATGACAAGTACATGGTCAACCTGCCGGTCCAAAACCGCAACTTTACCAGCATGGAATTGTTGCTGCCGGGCGCCCAACTCCTCGGCTGGAGCCATGCTTCGGACGAAAATCCGCAGGGCAGCCGCCAGATCCAGATCGACGGCCAGTACTTCAACGGCGTGGGATATGAGTTGGATGGCACGGACAATCAGGACCCGATTCTTGGAATCATCATCATCAATCCGATTCCGGACGACGTCAACGAAGCCAAAATGACCACCCAGAACTACGATTCGGAATTTGGCATGGCGGTCAGTTCGATGATCACCGTGTCCACGAAGTCCGGCACGAACCAGATTCACGGGACCGCCTACGATTATCGGCAAAGCTCCGCCAACCTGGCCCGCGATTCTTTCAATCAATTCACCAAGAGCGCGATCCCGCCCGCCCTGCAGAACCAGTTTGGCGGCGCCATCGGTGGCCCCATCAAGAAAAATAAGCTCTTCTATTTTGGCGGGTATGAGGGGTTCCGGCAACGGGTCGGAACAACCAACCTTGTCACCGTTCCCACTCCGCTGGCCAAGAGCACTTGTTCCACGCCGGGTATAGCTTGCAATCTGAGCGACTACCTGAACCCCACTACCGGCTATGGGCCTGTGGCGGGACAGATTTACGACCCGACGACTGCCGGGACGACGCCGTTTAGCGGGAACATCATTCCGTCCAGCAGAGTGAATGGTGCCTCGGCTGGATTGATCAAGCAATTCCCGAACCCGAACGTGGGAGCGGTAGGGCAGGTCTTCAACAACTACACAGCGTCCGGCAACGGCATATTCAATACCGACCAATTCGATGTCCGCATCGACGATGTGACGAGCCAGAACATGCACGCATTTGGCCGGTATAGCTTTTTTAGAGACCACGAGTTCGGGGCCCCCATCTTCGGTCCCCTAGGTGGTGTCGGCTTCGGAATCGGTGGATATGGCGGCAACGCGACTGGCCGCAATCAAAGCGTTGCCGCGGGCGCGGATTATGCCATTCATCCCACGCTGTTCGCGGATCTGCGGTTCGGCTGGCACCAATATAAAATCCTGACCAGCAAGTATGACGGACAGCAACCTTTCGCCACAGACGCAGGGATTCCAGGGCTCAACGTTGGCGGTCCTGGGGAAACTGGCGGTGCTCCGGGCTTCTATGTCAATGGCAATGGCGGGACTCAGTTCGGCTCCAGCCTGGGCATCAACCGTTGCAATTGTCCCTTGACGGAGAATGAGCAGCAGTGGCAGATCGTGAACGACTGGACCAAGACCGCGGGCAACCACACGATCAAATTCGGCGCGGACCTGCGCTACGCCACCAACCTTCGCATCCCCAGCGATAGCAACCGCGCCGGCGATCTTTCCATCAACTCCAGCGAAACTGCGGCATCGAACGGGAATGGCGGTCTGGGTTTTGCCACCTTCATGCTGGGCGACGTGGACCAACTTTCGCGCTACGTCAGCAACGTGTTCAATGCGTCCGAGCAGCAGAAGCGCACCTTCTTCTATGCCCAGGACACATGGCACCCAAACTCCAACTGGACGCTCAACTACGGGTTGCGGTATGAAATCTACTTCCCGGAAACGGTGAACGGCAAGGAACATGGGGCCCTGCTGAACCTCCACACCGGCAATTTACAGGTGGCGGGCGAGGGGCCGTACGGCACCAACATGGGTATCTCCAACAATTACTCGCTGTTTGCCCCAAGACTCGGCGTGGCGTATCAACCCAATCCCAAAACAGTCATCCGGGCCGGGTACGGACGCAGTTACGACATCGGCGTCTTCGGCTCCATCTTCGGCCACGCCTCCACCCAGAACCTGCCTGTCCTGGCAGCGCAGGACTCCGTGGGGGCCAACAACTTCACCCCCGCCTTTACCTTCGGAGGGGCCCCTCCGAAGGCATTCTTCGGCAATCTGAACCCCACGACCGGCAACATTCCGTTGCCCAATGGGATCAACGCCCACTCTCGTCCCATGACAGAGCGCCTGCCAACCCTCGACGCCTGGAACCTGTCCCTGGAAAATCAGGTCTCCAGAACGGTCGCGGTCACACTGGCGTATGTCGGCAACAAAGGCAGCCATACGTTTACGAGCGGTGGCCCAGCCGTCAATCCCAACCAACTGGCGATCAGTGCCAACGGCTTCACGTTTAACCCGCCTTCGGCCACCAATCCAGCAGTTGGAGAGAACCCGAACCTGCCCATCAGTCCGTCGGGCGATGTCAGACGTCTGCCGTACTACTACAAGTATGGCTGGACGCAGGGCATCACCTACTATGCCGACAGCAGCAACACGCATTACAACGCCCTGCAGCTTACGGTGCAAAAGCAGTTGTCCCGTGGCCTGCAGTTGACCGCCAATTACGCATGGCAACGGGCCTACAACTATGGCAGCAACTACTATTCCATTGACCCGGCGACCACCTATGGCCTCGACGGCAATCTACGTGAGCAGTCCCTTACCTCCTTTGCCACCTGGCTGCTGCCGATTGGCCGCAACGGTGTGATCGGCAGCAACGTCGGGCCAATCGCGAACGCCTTCATCGGCGGCTGGGAGCTGGACACCATCCTGACGGTGCAAAGCGGCCTGCCGTGGACCCCCGGCTACCAGGACCAAGGCCAGGACCGCGATACCGGTCCGACGCGCGGTCCGAATTTGATCCAAAACGCCCATTTCTCGCAGCACCTGTCGGGATACAACCCAGCACTCCATACCCGGACTTGGTTTACCCCAGTGCCGACGATGAACAACCAGGGCCAGGTTTCCGGACCGTTCCGACGCCCCTTTCTCGATCAGATCGGAGATATCCAGAGAGATGCGTTTACCGGCCCGGGCTTTTGGGACGACGATCTCACCCTGCAGAAGAACATCTCCCTCAAGAGCGACGCCATCATCACGCTCCGCATGGATGCGTTCAATGCATTCAACCACACGAACCCTGGCAACCCAAGTAACTGTGTCGACTGTACGCTGGGCTCCGGGGCTGGACAGATATTTGGACTGGCGCCTGGCGGAAACCCCCGCCAACTGCAATTCGCTCTCCGCTTTACGCACTGATCGCAGTAGTACCGATGCAGGGAGGCCAATCAAGGCGCCTCCCTGTATATTTTAGTTGTGCCGTGCATTCCATGTTAAAGCGTCTATATTCATTTATTTTCATCTTCATGTTGGGCTTGCTTCCCCTCAACGCGCAACAGGTAGCCGCTCCAAACCTCTCGGACAGTCCCCCTTCCACTGCGCGCATTCAGCAACTGATCGATAGCGGCCACTCCGCCGAAGCGCTTCAACAATTGAGTCTTCTTGCCGCCCGAACGCCCGAACCGCCGGGCGTGGAGCGAATGCGCGGGATGGTGTATTACGAGCAAGCGAATTTGGCCGCGGCCCAACCCGCCTTTGCCAAAGCTGTGGCCCAGGACCCAGGCGATCGACTGGCCGCTCTGATGGAAGGCGTGACGCTGTTTCGCATGGGCCACCCGGCGGAGGCGATCCCGCTCCTCGAACGCTCCAACGGTTCCGTGGCAGCCACCAACGTGGACGCAAACTATGTCCTGGGACTGTGTTATATGGACACCAGGCGCTACGACGATGCTCGGCGCTCCTTTGCCGCGGAATATGGATTCCCCGCGGATTCGCCTTCGGCGTACCTTCTGGCGGCCCGCTTAATGCTCCGTCGAGAATATCTGCCGGTTGCCGAGCAATTTACCCGCAAGGCGATTTCCCTTAGCTCCACATTGCCGCTGGCCCATCTGTTGCTTGGCGAAATTGATCTAGCGGAATCCAAGCTTCCCGAGGCGATTGCGGAGTTTCAAGCCGAGCGTGCGCTGAACCCGCTCTATCCTGGCCTTTATGATCGCATGGGAGATGCTTATGTTCGATCGGGTGACTACGCAAACGCGCAGCAATCTCTGGATCGGGCTGTCATTCTGGAGCCTACCTCCACGGGACCGTTCATTCTGTTGGGGAAAACCCTGCTGAAGCAGAAGAACCCCGCGATGGCGATCATGTATCTGAACCGAGCGCTGAAGATGGATCCCTCCAACTATATGACGCACGCCTTGCTAGGGCAGGCTTATCGAGCGGTTGGACGGACGGAGGACGCGTCTCGGGAATTTCAGATCGCCGAAAAAATTCAGGCCGCCACGGCGCCTGCGCCGCAGGCCGCCCACTGAATTGCGGTAGTATCCAACCATGCATTTCGTATCTGCAACCTGGCGGAAATGCTCAAAAGTATTGCCCGTTCTCAAGATCTCCGCGGGAGTGTCTCTGTCGCTCTGTTCTCTTCCTTATCTCTATGCGATGCAATCGCCTCAGGGGTCCGCGGGCGCTACGCCGCCGCAAAGTGTGCGTATTCACCAGGCGGATGTGGCTTTCCATGCCGGTTATGCGGCTGTTGCCCGTAACGATCTCGCTTCGGCGCTTCGGGATTTCGAACAGGTGGTGCGATTGATGCCGCAGCTTGAGGAGGGCCATAGCGCCCTGGGGGCGGTGCTCTTGCAAGCGGGGAGGTATCCGGCAGCGATTGCCGAGCTTCGCCGATCCGTTGCTCTTAAGCCGGAGGATCGCTCCGCAAGGACGAACCTGGCAATGGCATACGCGGCGACTGGGGAGTACCGGAAAGCCATCCCGCTCTTTCAGCGCCTGGACCAGGCAAATGGTGCGAAGCGGGGTGATTCGTTGCCCCAGGATGTGACGCTCGCCTATGCGCGTTGTCTGGCGGGAACTGGCCGCACAACGGAAGCGATGGCGCTCTTGCAGCGGCACGAAAATCAGGGGCAGAATTCGAGTGAGATTCACGATGAGCTCGGATCGCTCTACGCCCAGCAGAAGCGTTGGGCAGAGGCGAAGGAAGAATTCCGTCAGGCGATCACGGTGGACCAGAACAATGGCAACGCTCACCTGCATCTCGGAGTGGCCATGCTGGCCGACGGGCAGGCGCAGGATGCAACGCCAGAGCTGGAAACGGCGGCGAAACTCCTGCCGCAAAGCCCGCAGCCGGAATTGGAACTGGGAGACGCGTGGATCGCGATGGGTGAGGACGAGAAAGCGATTGCGCCACTGCAGAAAGCGCTCGCCCTGGATCCCAGCTCGCCCGAAACGAAATATCGTCTTGCAGTCGCGCTGCAGGGGGCGGACCATGAAAAAGAAGCGATTCCGCTGTTTCGCGAAGTGCTTGCCGCGCGCCCTTCGGACGTTAGCACCATGATCGATTTAGCCCTGGCGCTGGTGCAGACGGGAAACGCGAAAGAAGCGGTTGGACTGTATCGGAACGCAATGCGGCTCAATCCGAAGGACACGACGATCTATCAGGATCTTGGGTCCGCCTATTTGCAGGAAAGCGATCTGGATGATGCGATCGCAAGCTTCGAGTCGGGACTGCAGGTCAGCCCGCAAGATGCTCAGCTCCATTATGATTTGGGGTTAGCCTATAAGCTCAAGGACAACGTCTCGGCTGCCGTAAAAGAGCTGGAGCTTGCTTCCAATCTCGACCCCGATTTGCCGGAGCCGCACTACACGCTGGGTATTCTTTATATGCAGGAGGGCAGGTTTGACGATTCCGAGAAGCAGTTGCAGACCGCCCTGCAGATGCGTCCGAGGAACGCGGATGGATGGTCAATCCTAGGCAGTGTCTATCGGCAGCAGAACAAGCTGCCCCAGGCTGTCGCAGCATTGACGGAATCCATTCAGCAGCAGCCGGACCAGCCCAGCGGTTATATCACCCTGGCCAGCATTCTGGCCCAGCAAGGCAAGAGAGCGGAGGCGGCAACTTACCGCAAGAAAGCTGCGGACCTTATGAGGCAGGGAGCCAACCACCAGCGAGCCACATTTGCGACCAACACCGCAAAATCGCTCATGGAGAAAGGCGACATCAGTCAGGCGATCGAGCAGTACCAGGACGCGATTCGGGACGACCCGAAATATGCTGAGGCTTATCTTGGACTCGCCGCAGCTTTGGACAAACAGGGAAAATCGGCCGACGCGGCAGCAGCACGGCGCAGCGCGGACGCTTTGCAATCGCCCAGCCACTAAGGCCCAGAGGCGCTCACCTTTACGGAATGAATGCGGCTCCGGCTGACGGAATGCGAGTCGCGTTGCCGCAGGAAAGTTGGAATGTCTTTTACTCGCCGGAAATTTCTCCAGTCCCTTAGCAAGACTGCCCTGGTGCTGCCGTTTGCGGAGGTGCTTTGGATGGCTGTGCCGCCATGGAACAGGGCGGCTGCAGCCGCGCAGCAGACCGCGGGAGCCGAGCGCGCCTACGAGGCAACTCCGAAGCCGCCTCCGCCCGGTCCGGCCTCGCCCATCGCAGGCACGCCTCTTGGCGTCGCCTTCTTTGACGAGGTTCACCGCGCGGGACTCAACGTGGAGACGATCTATGGAGGCGTAAAGAACAACAAATACCTGCTGGAAACGACCGGGTGCGGCGTTGCCTTCTACGATTACGACCATGACGGGTGGCTGGATATCTTTCTGGTCAACGGATGGCGTCTGGAAGGCTTCACCGGAGCGAACATTCCGACCTGCCACCTCTTCAAAAACAATCGCGACGGTACATTTCAGGATGTTACCCACAAGGCAGGACTGGCCCGGAGCGGATGGGGACAGGGATGCTGTGTCGGCGATTACGACAACGACGGATACGACGACCTGTTCGTCAGCTACTATGGGCAAAATTCTCTGTTTCACAACAACGGAGACGGAACATTTCATGATGTAACGGAGAAGGCGGGCTTGCGCCAATCCAGAACACGATGGAATACCGGCTGCGCTTTTCTGGATTATGACCGCGACGGGCATCTCGATCTCTTTGTGGCCAATTACATTGACCTGGATTTGAAGACTGCGCCAACATCAGCATCCGGCGCCTGCCGATACAAAAGCATCCCGGTTGCGTGTGGGCCGCCCGGCCTCCCCGGCGGCAAAAACCTGCTTTACCACAACAACGGCGATGGAACGTTTTCCGACGTTTCAGAAAAGGCCGGCATGTGGGATACGGAGGGAACCTACGGGTTGAGCGTAGCCGTAGCGGATTTCAACAACGATGGCTGGCCCGATATCTATGTGGCGAACGATTCGACGGCAGCGACGCTTTATCAAAACCAAAAAGATGGGACCTTCAAGGACGTTGCGATTGAAGCGGGCGCGGCCCTTTCTCCCGATGGAAGACCGCAGGCGGGCATGGGCGTGGGCGTCGGCGATTACAACAGAGATGGCAATCTCGACATTGTTAAAACCAATTTCGCGGGTGATACGGATTCCTTATATACCAACCTGGGGGACGGAACATTTGAAGATCATACCTATCTCTCCGGCCTGGGAATTAATACTCGTTATTTGGGCTGGGGTGTAGGGTTCTTCGACATGGATAATGACGGCTGGCTGGATATTTTTATGACGAACGGCCATGTCTATCCGGAGGTGAACGGTTCGAAAACAGAGGCTCCCTATGCCGAGCACAAGTATCTTTATCGAAATTTACACAACGGAAGATTCCAGGATGTGACGGATCAGGCCGGACCGGGCATGGCGAAACCCGTTCCGGGGCGCGGATGTGCTTTTGGAGATTACGACAACGACGGAGTTGTCGATATTATTGTAAACTGCGTGAATACTTTTCCTCAACTTCTGCGTTGCGAATCGCAATGGAAACGAAGCTGGATCAAGGTGAAAACCGTCGGCGTGAAGTCGAACCGTTCGGGAATCGGCGCGCGCATCCGGGTGTTGGCGAAAATGACCCCGGATTCGAAACAGCCACTGATACAGATCGACGAGGTGCGCAGCGGAGGCAGTTATTTCTCGCAGAATGACCTGAGAATTCACTTCGGGCTCAACGACGCACAGGTTGTGGATTTGCTGGAGATCAAGTGGCCGTCGGGCCATGTGGACACGTTCAGAAATTTGGAGGTGAACCGTCTCTACGTAGCTACAGAAGGCAGTCCGGCCGTGGAAAGTGTCATCCTGCCGGGACTACAAAAGAAGGCCGTCCGCCTGCGATGAAAGTTGCAGGAAGTGAAATAGCTCTGCAGGCATTTGGATCAACATCAATACAGGGCCTCGGAGACCTGCTCCGCAACATGTCTCGTTTTCTCCATCTGCTCGTTTTGTGAAGCTGCCACACCATCCGACAGAAGATTGTTGACCGTGACAACAAAGGCACGATTTCGTACTCTGCCGATCACGCGCACCGACCTTCCGCTGCTGGTATCGGCCGCACATTCGATTGCCTCATTCCCGATCGCTTTGAGCGGTACCGCGTTGGTGCCGCACTGCCGCGCATAGCTTTCAAATTGCTGGCGTGGATGGCCCATGGTCGCCACGACGATCTTCAGTGTGGACTGTCCTTTTGCATGTTGCGAGACGAAATCGCAGGTGGCATCCTGGGAATCCTTGCCTGCGGGAAGAACGGCACTCGTGACAGGACCACCGAGAAATCCTGCCGCTGTGGCAGCATTCATCCAGGGGCAAGTCTTCTGGGCGTGGCAAGATGCGGAGAGGAACAGCGCAGCAACCAACGCGACCCAGCGCGGCGCAGGAAATCTAAAGACCACGCGCACTACTCTTGGAACCCGAGTTTGTCTTTCTTCCTCGCGCAGGCTTCAGCGTCTCCGCGCGCAGAAGTTTTCCACCTTCCTGCAAGACATACAGGCGATTGACATCGAGATTTTTCCATTGGTCCACCTGACCGCTCAGCCATCGAACTTCGATCAAATCGACGACCTTGGCCTGGTCAAGACCGAAGTGCATGCGTAGATCATTTTGAGAGAAGTAGCTGCCTCCGCTGCGCAGCTCGTCTATTTGTACCAGTGGTTGTTGCGATCCGGCGGTGGTCCGGGCTTTCACGGTCACCCGGCTCCCGATTCCTGTTCGGTTCGACTTCACGCCAGCCAGCTTGATCTTGACCCAGTTGCGGGACAATGTGGAGTCGCATCGCAGCAATTGCGGGATTGAGTTCACGCAATTGACGACCACATCGATGACACCATCGTTGTCATAATCTCCGAAAGCGCAGCCCCTGGCTGGCGCGCGCTCCATAATTCCGGGGCCACTCTCCTTGGTGACATCTTCAAAACGTCCGTTGTGCAGGTTACGGTATAGATATTTGTGTTCCGCGTAGGTCAGGTCGGCGTTGGACTTGTCCACCTCCGGATACACATGGCCGTTCGACATGAGAATGTCCAGCCATCCGTCGTTGTCCATGTCGAAAAAGCCGACTCCCCAGCCGAGCAGTCGAGTGTTCATTCCCAGTCCGCCGGGATAGGTCCGGTCCTCGAAGCTGCCGTCTCCCAGGTTTGCGTACAGGGAATCGGTATCGCCGGAAAAGTTCGTTTTCACGATGTCCAGAGTGCCGTCGCGGTTGTAGTCTCCAATGGCCACGCCCATCCCGGCCTGCGGAAGACCGCTGGGCGAGAGAGCAGCGCCCGAATCCACAGCAACGTCTTTGAAGGTGCCGTCCTTCTGGTTCTCGTAAAGAGTCGCCGCGGCGGAGTCGTTGGCCACGTAAATATCAGGCCAGCCGCTGTTGTTCAGGTCGGAGGCGGCAACGCTCAGGCCGTAGGTGCCGATGACGTTCCAAATGCCGGCTTTCTGGCTGACATCGGTGAAAGTTCCATTGCCGTTATTGTGGTACAGGATATTTTTTCCGCCGGGCAGGCCAGGCGGCCCGCAGGCTACGAGGATTCCTTTATAGGTGCATGGCCCGGCTTTCGGCAATGGCCAGTCGGCGAGCTGAAGATCGACGTAGTTGGCGACAAAAAGGTCGAGATGGCCATCGCGATCGTAATCCACGAAAGTACAACCGGTGTTCCAGCGCGTCTTGGGACCCGGCTGGATCAGGCCTGCTTTCTCGGTGACGTCGGTGAAGGTGCCGTCGCCGTTATTACGGTAGAGCGCGTTCTGTCCGTAGTAGGTGACGAACAGGTCGTCGCGGCCATCATTATCGTAGTCACCGACACAACAAGCCTGACCCCAACCGGTTCGATGTTCCAGGCCGGAGCCTTTCGATACGTCCGTAAAGGTGCCGTCACGATTGTTTTTGAAAAGGTGACAGTGCGGCTCCGCACCTTTTTCGAATCCTTCCAGCCTCCAGCCGTTTACCAGAAAAATATCGATCCATCCATCATCGTCGTAGTCGTAGAACGCGACGCCGCAGCCAGTGGTTTCAAGCAGATATTTGTTCTCTCCCACGCCTCCATAGATGATCTCAACATCCAGGCCCGACTGTTTCGCGACATCCACAAAACTGACGCCCAGCGGGGTTCCTTCAATGGGCGAGCGCGGGCCGGGCGGAGGAGGCATCGGTTTTGCGTCATACTTCCGCTCTGTTGGGCCGATTGCCGGCGCGCCTGTCTGCGCCTGCTGCCCTCTTGCCCAGGGCGGGGTTGCCATGGCGAGCACGTCGGCCAAGGGGAGAACAAGAGCGGTGCGGCTTAAGGAATGGAGGAAACTGCGGCGAGTCCAACGCATGATGGGTATTGTCTCAGACTACTGCGGCTTAGGAACAGGCGGCGCGGGGTCAGCCATGTCGGTATGAAGGTGCCAGAGATCGCTTTCCGGGCCGATCTCCGGGTGGCTGCGAAGATAGTCCAGGGAATACGTAGGCGCCCGGGGATCCACCACCTTGGACGCGTAAAGCGCGGCCTGCTCGGCGGCTTTGTCCTTGAGTCCCATGCGGCGGTAAAGAAGAGAAAGATTGTAGTGCGCAGCTACGTCGTCCGGGTCGATCGCCTGCAGGGTTTTGAACTGCGTCAATGCTTCTTTGTACTCATGCTGCTGCATGTAGTAGACGCCAAGTTCCCGCCGGGGATCTCGCGCCTGCGGATATTGGGTGATCACCTGCTGCAAATCCGCCAGTTCGGCAGCCGGGTGTCCGGAACGCTTTTCAATGATGGCCAGATAATAGAGGGCGCGGGCATTGTGAGGACTGAGGGCGAGAGCCTTCTCGAGGTCAGGGCGCGCGGCGGAGTATTTCTCCCACTGGAGATTGGTGAGAGCTATGTTGGTGTAGCCGTCCGCGTAATCCGGCCGAAGCCTGACAACCTGCTGAAAAGCCTGAATCGCTTCAGCGTATTGCTGCTCGTCCATCAGTCCGATACCGTAATTGTTCCATCGCATCCATTCCGGATTCTCGCCAGGCTTTGGCGGAGTTGGCGCATTCTCTCCAATTGCGAAGGTTTGCGTGCGCGAGGCCATCTGGACCACCGGGTAGGCGGGATGATCCGGGCCAAATACGTTGTTCAGATAGCTCTGCCGAAAATGGCGATAGTTCACCCGCGCGGTCACGGTCAGAGGGCCTTTTACGTTGCCAGGAATCTGGAATTGATAGCGCACCAGCGCTGACCTGCCTGACTGGATGGTGTTGTCATAGGCCACGGAATGGATCGTCCATACCTCGTGGTTGTCGACGAAGTCTCCATAGATGTCCACCGGCCGATTGGTGAAGCTGTGTGCGCGCTGGTCAAGCATGCCGTCGGGTTTGATGAATCCGCTGTGATAAATCTCCTTGCCGGAGGCGTCCTGGACGAGAAATTCAACCCAGGCCTCGTACAGGTCGCGCACCTCGGGGACGAGCGAGTGGCCGATGTTTTTGTTTTGAATGACGACTCGAACCTCGAGAGTTTCCTTCGGCTCCAGCCGGAACGGCTTTGTACCTAATGGCGCGATCAGTGCGTCGCCCAGCTTGAGCGCGAATAGATCCACGTCCAGATAATTGCCCGAGCGAAGGAAATCGATTGTCTTTTGCAACTGGGTGTCGAAGCCATAGTAAAACGGGACTGCTGTATTGCCCGCCAGCCACCTGTGGGATGCGAACGTGCCGTGCTTCGCGCCGTAGTCCGACCCGTTAAGAGGATTCCGGGGCATGTGGCAGTTCTGACATGTGGCATAGTCCGCCTGATAAAAATTCAGGGGATTGCGCTGCGAAAATTTGGAAGTCTGCCACTCGTCGTAGACGGTGAAGGCCCGAATGAATTTGTAGTCGTTCATGGAATGGGGCAAGCTTGCTTTGTGGCACGCCGCACAAAACTCCGGCTTGCGGTAGATATCTTTCATCACTGCGGCGGAGTGCCTTTCCGGGTGGTTCATGATCTGGTAATACGGGACCTCACCGGGAATTCTTTTCCCTTCCGCGTTGACCATCACGGACGGAATGCCCATGACGTAACTCCCATTTCCGCTCGTTGACTTCAGTTGCTGAATGGAATGACACGTCATGCACGTCAGCCCATCTTCATCAAAAGAATGGTTGACCTGCGAGTTTTTTGTCAGAGCTCCGGCGAAAACTCCAATCGGGTTGTGGCAACTGTCGCAGTGGCGGGCGAATTCGATTCCCTTGGTGTTCATCAGCAGGTTGACGCTGGTGCGATAGAAGGGCGTGCGAAAGGAGTTGGAATGGAGTGCCTGCCGCCACTGGCGATACGCTTCCTGATGGCAGTGCGCACAGTAGGTGGCAGTGGGGAATGCGCCCGGTTCCACGAAATCGTTGCCCTCGATCGAGGCATTTCCTGGAGCAGAGAGCATGTCTTTGCCGAACGGGAAGCTATAATTTTGGCGAATTCTGTTCGAGTATTCGCTGTGCGGCGAGGATGGGTCCGATTGCGGCGGTACGGTTTGCGGATGCAGCCGGGCAGGGCAACAGAGTGCTGTAAAAAGCAAAACGAGGATCACCCGGAGAAGCTTTGGGTTCAAGGGAGCGGCTCGGTGGATCTGTCTCTGCATTGTGTTCCAAAAGCAACCGAGCAGCGGTCTTACAGGAATGACAGAGTTGCTCCAGTGCCTCCCATTGAAGTGTACGACTGGGGAACAGCTAGAGGATAGCGGATTCCGGTGCGGAGCGGGAACTCACCTCCGCCAACATGGCGGCCCATCCCACCCCAGGCCAGCCCAGGGCAGCTTCGGTACACTCGAAGGAATGGCCCGTTCATCGTCAATTCCTGGAACCTTGCTGGCCGCCGGCGGGGCTGCGGCTCTGGCCGCGGGTGCGTACGCGTATGCGGCGATGTGGCCGGCATCGCAGATTTTCGGACGCTGCGTAGTCGCCGGCAAGAACCCGCGCCAGATCGCGCTGACCTTCGACGATGGCCCGAACGATCCGGACACGATGCATCTGCTGGATGTTCTTGCGAAGAATGACGTTCGGGCTACCTTTTTTATGATCGGGCGCTTCGTCCGCCAGCGGCCGGAGCTGGCCCGCGCGGTCGCCGCTGCAGGGCACCTGATCGGCAACCACACGATGACGCACCCTCTGCTCCCACTCCGTTCCCGCCGCGCCGTTCGCCAGGAGATAGGCGACTGCAACGCCGCGCTGGAGGATGCCCTGGGTCAGCCGGTGCAATGGTTTCGTCCTCCCCATGGCGGGCGAAGGCCGGACGTTCTGCGCACTGCGCGCGAGCTTGGCCTGACCCCGGTGATGTGGAATGCGATGGGCTACGATTGGAAACCGATCGCGTCGCAAACGATTGTGCAGAATGTGATGCGGGGCTACCGGAAAAACCGGACCCGCGGCTTCGGGACGAATGTATTGCTGCACGATGGCGGACAGCAATGCCTGGGTCAGGACCGAAGCCGCACGGTCGCCGCCACCGCGCACTTGATCGCTACCTGGCGCGACGAACTCGCCCGGCGTGGCGAGCTTTGCGAATTCGTCACGCCGGAAGCGTGGGCGGAGACGAGCTGCGGACGCATCTCAACGGATTGAGAACAACCAAATGCGGCGCAGATCCGGGGCCCTGGCTGGGACTCCGTACCCCAAGTGAGCGCCGAACAAGGACGATCACCTGCGTCGGCGGACCACCGGGGCTGAATCCAATCAGTTACTCAGGGCCGGCAGGTCATGCAGCCACTGCCGGAACGCCTCGCCCAGGTCCTCCCGTTGCAATGCAAACTCGACAGTCGCCTTGAGAAAGCCAAGCTTATCGCCGGCATCGTAGCGGGTGCCTTCGAAACTGTAGCCGCAGACCCTTTCATGCTCCAGCAGTGCCTTGATGCCGTCGGTCAACTGAAGCTCTCCGCCCGCGCCTAAGGGCGTCTTTTCCAGGAGTTCGAAGATTCTTGGGGTCAGAATATATCGTCCGATAATCGCGTTCTTGGAGGGGGCGGCGGCGGGCTTGGGCTTCTCCACCAGTCCGCGAACCTCCAGCACTCGCGGGTTGCTCTCCAGCGGTTGGCCATCGATTACGCCATAGGCGGAGATTCCCGGTCCTTCCACCACCTGTGTGGCGAGAATGGAACACTGCACGTCCTCAAAAACCTCAATCATCTGTTTCAGGCACGGGGTGGGAGCATCGATGACGTCATCGGGCAGGATGACCGCAAACGGCTCATCGCCGACCAGATCGCGGGCCATCAGAACGGCGTGGCCCAGACCCATCGCTTCTTTCTGGCGGATGTAGGCCACGCGGCCAAGGTTCGAGATGTGACGCGCCATGGCGAGCAGGTCGGTCTTGCCACGCGACTCAAGCTGGCTTTCCAGCTCGACGCTGATGTCGAAGTGGTCTTCAATGACGGTTTTGCCGCGGCCTGTGACGATGATGATCTGTTCGCAGCCGGCGGCGATCGCCTCCTCCACCCCGTACTGGATGATGGGCTTGTCGACGACAGGTAGCATTTCTTTGGGAATGGCCTTGGTAGCGGGCAAAAAGCGTGTGCCCAATCCTGCTGCAGGGAAGACGGCCTTGCGGATTTTCGGTTTCGACATTGTAGAGGTTCTCTCCGTTCAAATCATGCGCTGCGCGGCAGGGCGATGTTCGCGCTCGCTTACGCAACACAATGGGATGGCAGGAGCTACCGCATTGTTGTATTCGGCCCTCCAGTTACAGTACTGGGGAATCGTTCCCCAGCAGGGCACGCCGGACGATGGGTACAGGCACGCCGCCCTGGCGCAGGAAATCGTCGTGGAATTTCTGCAGCGAGAATGCCGCTCCTTCTTTTTGCCGCAGATCATGGCGAACCTTGACGATCATCAGTTTGCCCAGGGTGTAATAAAGATACGTTGGGTCGGCGGTGCCGCGCTTGGCCTCGACCAATCCATTGGCGCGTGTCTGATAGCCTTGCTTTTCAAAGAAATCGACCGCCTGGTCCACGGTCATTTTGCCGGTGTGCATTTGGATGCCGACAATGAACCGGGCATCGCGCAGCAGCGCGTCATCCAGCTGCCCCAGACGGATCAGCCTGGCTTCGCGGGCGTCTTTTGCGCCCCAGCCCGGCTGACCATAGCCCTCATCCAGCATCATCTGCTCGCAATAGTGCGCCCAGCCTTCCACATTCGAGGAGGCATAGAGCATCTTGCGCACGCGTGAGTGGACCTGCGGCAGAAAGAGAAACTGCACGTAATGTCCCGGATAGGCCTCATGAACGGAGGTACTTACGATGGTCCCTATGTTGAAGGCGGCCATGCTTTCCGCAATCTGCCGCGGGGTTTCGTTCTTGCTCGGCACGGTCACGTTGAAGTAAGCCTTGTGCGAACCTGTTTCATACGCGCCTGGAGGGTCCATGGATGCGAAGGTTGTGGCGCGCATGAACGGCGGGGTATCTTCCAGCGTGGGCTGCACGTCGGACGTGATGGTTACTATTTTCCTGGTGCGGATGAACTGGATCAGGTTGTTGAAGGTGAGCTGAAATTTGCTCAGCAACTGGTCTGGCGCGGGATGGTCAGCCTGCAGGTCAGCCAGCACCTCCATAGGCGTTTTGCTCGGGTCGAGATCGTGCGCGACTTTCCGGAACTCTTCCTGATTCCTATGCAGGTCGGCATATGCTATCTGCAGCAGGCGGTCGAGCGGAATGTCGATCATTTCATCGTCGTGGAGCTTGGCGCTGAAGTTGTCGGCGCCGATCCGGAAGTCGCCATTCGATCGCGGGAGAAGTTCCGTTTGCACCCATTGCCGATACGCGGTCAACGCGCGTACCACGTTCTCATTCGAGGAATGAAACTGCGCCAGGAGCGAGCGATCTTCGACATGGGCGAACGCGGCGGGAATGTCGTTCTGGAAGAAACTTATGAGTCCGGGGAGCTGCTCAAGAGCGATCTGCGTGTAAATCTTCGGAGGGTTCGCCAGGTTCGCTCGCGCCGCCTGCAGCATGGCGGGCATCTGCTGTTCACGGGCAATCAGCGCTTTCAGACGGATTTCCGGGGGTGCATAGTTGCGTTCGATGATCGTGAACGCGCTATTGGTGAGCCCGCTGGAATACCAGTCCGGATTTTTCTGCCAGGGGCGAATCTTCTCGAGAGTAAGGATCTGGCTTCTGATATTGCCCAGAAGAAAAGCGCGGTCGCCCGAATCCCATTCGTCGAGACCGGAAGCAGGAAAAGCGGCGACTTTTAGTTCGTAGGCGTGCAAGTCACGAATCTGCCGGTCGAGACTGGCTCGCGAGTAGTTCTCCAGCTTGCTGTCATATTGATGCAGGCCTGCGCTGGTTCCGGCTGTGGGATTGTAGGGAAGATAAACCTGGTCGAAATATTCATCCACCAGGCTATGCCACTCCGCTGCCGCTCGCGGGTTTCCAGAGGTTGCAGGGTCGGATGAAGCTTCCGCGGCGCTGACCTGACCAATGTGCCAGATGATCGCCGTCAGGAGGGCGATGCTGCCGCCGGCCAGTAGACCCAGGTAGCGGATTTTCATGGACACTCCAGGAGGCGGATTTTGCGCAAAGGAAAGTATAGCGGAAGGTTTGGAAGCATCCTTTTGACAAGCGATCCACCGGGCCGGAAACTGGAGTGGCAACTTCAGGGGAGACGGAAATGAAATTCACTTCAGGTGTACTTGCAGTGGTAGCTGGCATGGCGCTGTTGCCGCTCGGGGTCGCGCAGATGTCCGGGAATGGCGCGAAAGAGCCGATGGCCAGTCCGCCTGCGGACGCCTCCGTTATGTTGAATGGCAAGCGGGTCACCGTGCATTACAACTCGCCTTCCATGCGGGGACGCAAAATCTTCGGTGGCCTGGTTCCTTATGGCAAGGTCTGGCGAACGGGTGCAAATCCGGCGACGCTTTTGAAAACCGATGTGAATCTGAAGATTGGCACGGCGAATGTGCCGGCAGGTTCCTACACCTTATTCACGATCCCTTCCCCAAATACGTGGAAGCTGATCATCAATAAACAGACTGGCCAGTGGGGCCTGAGCTACGATCCATCTCGCGATCTGGCGCGAGTAGACATGTCAAAAAGTACGCTCCAACATCCGCAGGAGAAGATGAGCATCAGCTTCGAGGACACCCATGGGTCCAGCACGCAACTGCACATTCGCTGGGACACCACGGATGCATGGGTGCCAGTCGTCGCACAATGACGGGAGCGCCCCGGGCCATTTCCCGGGCCGTCAGGTAATGTCATCCGTGTTAAACACCGGCTTACGCACCGGTTCCGTGGTGCGATCCACCAGCTTGCGCACGACATCGTCCATCTGCTTCTGCGGTTCTGCAACGGCGGCCATCTGTTCCAGTGCGCCGCCCTCTTCAAACTTCTCCAGAAGGACCACTGCATGAGCGACAGCGACATCGTCCTGATGCAGTCCTTCCGGCGTTTTGGCCTTAATGCCTACACATCCGGGATCGATGGCGAGCAGTTCCGCTACTCTTTCCCGCAGCTTTTCCGCCACAGGCCCGATTTTCGGGGCGGCCAGAATCAGCGTCGTGTCGACGTTGGAAATTTTGTATCCGGCATGCTCAACCTCTTCCAGCGCAGTCTGCAGGAACAGCGCAGAATCGGCATTTTTCCAGCGAGGGTCGCCCGGCGGGAAGAACGTTCCGATGTCGCCCGCGGCAACCGCGCCCAGCAGCGCGTCGGTGAGTGCATGCAACAGCACGTCACCGTCGGAGTGGCCCGCCAGCCCCTGTGGATGATCGAACGGAAGGCCTCCAAGGATGAGCGGAACGCCTGCCTGAAATGCGTGGGAATCCCAGCCGTAACCGATTCTCATGGTGTGCTCGTCGTGCTTTCTTACCCCTGTGGGGTGATTCTGAAAGAAGCGGAACGGTTCCGCAAAGTTGCAGAATACACGCTTTCGTACAAAGCTTGCGCCTATTCCTGGTGCAGATAGAACTCGGCGAGCGCGAGATCGCCGGGTTGCGTGATTTTGAAGTTTTTCGGCGAGCCCGGAACCACAGCCACTTCATGGCCCAGCCGCTCGACCAGAGATGCTTCATCGGTTCCGATAAACCCGTCCGCCTCGGCTTCCTCCACAGCGCGGCGCAGCAGGCCACACCGGAAACCCTGCGGGGTTTGAGCCTGCACGATATGCTGCCGTGGAATTGTGGACGTGATGATCGCCCCGGCAGCAGTGCGCTCGACCTGCTTGATCGTGTCCACCGCGGGCACCCCCACGATCGCCGCCTGATGGCGTTCCACGGAATCGATGGTCCGTTCAATGGTGGCGGAGTCGATCAAAGGCCGCACCGCGTCATGGATAAGGACGATGTCGTCGTCTGCAGCGTCCAGGTGGCGCAACGCTTTGCATACGGATTCCTGCCGCGTGTCTCCGCCTTCCACGACAGCGATGCGATCGTCCCAGCCGTGCTGTTGCAATTGCGCCTGGACCCGCTCTGTTTCATTCTTTCGAACCGCGATCAGGATGCGATGCACGCGGGGAACCTGCAGAAATTTGTTAAGCGTGATGATCAGCACCGGCTTGTCGCCCAATTCCAGAAATTGTTTGGGAGCGTGCGCGGCTGCGCCTTGCGGCGCCATACGCGTGCCGAGTCCTGCGGCGGGGATAATGACAAAAACCTGCATGAACAGAGGAGTATACCGGAGCGGTGGAAACGCCGTACAGTGGAGGAGAGTCAAAAAAAGCCAAACGAACCGCTTTTTGGGTTCAGAACCTCTGACCACACTCCGGAGCGAGAGAGAAGACGAGATGAAGATTGAGGTGCTGTATCTCCAGGGATGTCCCAATCATCACCAGACAGTCGAGCGGGTGCGGCAGGCGCTGAGCGCGGAAGGAATCACGCACATTGTCGAGGAAATTGAGGTTCAGGACGAGAATATGGCGAAGGCCCTCGGGTTCCTGGGCTCGCCTTCAGTCCGGATCAACGGACGTGATATCGAAGAGGATGCGCGCGCGGGGCAGCAGGCCGACTTTGGTTGCCGCACCTATCTGGATGGTGGCCGCAGGTCGGGAGTTCCGCCGTTGGCAATGATCCGTAAAGCTTTGCTGGAAGCAGCCGACGCCCCCGACGGAGGAGGCACGGAACGAGCGTAATCGCAACGGAGAAGAGCGGGTTGGGAGCGCTGGCTGCGGGCGGCATCGCCGCAGTTCTGGCGAGTACATGCTGCCTGGGGCCTCTTGTATTGGTGCTGCTGGGGTTCAGCGGCGCGTGGGCACCAGGCGGGATCTAGCCTTCCACCGGCTCCACGTAGAACATTTCGTTCGTGCGGCGGAAGCCGCTGCTTTCGTACATGCGGCGGCTTTCTTCTGTGGCGTGCAGGGAGACGACGCGGATGCGGCGTCGCCGGGCCTCGGCGAGCGCCAATTCAATCAGATTGCTGGCAACTCGTTTGCGGCGAAATTCAGGCTCGACGTAGACGTTCAACAAATAGCCGCGGTGTGGCTCCGGGTCGAGCGGATGCGGGGGCCAGTCCATGATCATCAGTCCCGCGCCCCCGACAACTTTGCCGTCATGGACTGCCAGCCAGCCCATGTATTTCCCTTCGCGCATCATTGGTGCAACCCAGGATTCGAATTTCTCTGTCGTGCGGCGCAATGCGCTGTTGTCGGCCCGGCCCGCATCGACAAACATGCGGTGACGATGGCGCGCAATGATAGATGCATCTTCCGGCGTAGCTTGTCGCATGTGGATGGTGCTGCCCATAACCATGCGGCCAGTATACGAGCAGTCGGCGAGCGCCACCAGACGCGGGCGCTTACCATAGAGCAGAATGACACGTCGCCACAGTTCAAATCCGACTGGAAATCGACCCGCAAAGGACACTGTGCCGCTGGATACGGAGCTGTTTTCTCCGGGTGATCGGGTGTGCATTGCGGTTTCCGGCGGCGCGGATTCCACGGCATTGCTGCGGCTCCTGCTGGAGCGCCGCCAGGAGCTCGGGATCGTGCTCAGCGTGGTGCATGTGGAGCATGGGTTGCGCGGAGATGCCGGAATTGCAGACGCTGAATTTGTGCGGAATCTTGCGCACAGCTTCGAGCTGCCCTGCGAAATTGCCGCCGTCGATACGCCGCGGCGAGTGGCGGAACACAAGGAATCCGTCGAGGAAGCGGCACGCAATCTGAGGTACGGAGTGTTTCGGGATTTGCTGATGTCCGGCATCGCCGACCAGGTTGCGACCGCCCATAGTTTGGACGATCAGGCCGAAACGGTATTGATGAAGCTGCTGCGTGGCGCCTGGACGGAAGGGTTGAGCGGCATTCACCCCAGAGTGCGGCTGGACGTGGCCGGCCGCCAGTGCAGCATCATTCGCCCGCTGCTGGGCGCGCGGCGGTCGCAGATTGAGGCGTACCTGCGCGCACTCGGCCAACCCTGGCGTCAGGATGAAACCAACGAGTCCCACTTATATATGCGCAATCGCGTACGGCATGAACTGCTCCCTGCGATGCGTGATTACAACCCGCAGATCGAGGAGAGCCTGGCTCATTTGGCGGCGAACGCCCGGTGTGAGGAGCAGCACTGGAAGGCCGAGCTGACGCGTCTGTTACCGCAATTGGTGCTGGAAGGACGGCCGGTGCGCGGCGGCGGACGCCGCGCCAGCACGGCTCCGGGCCTGGTGCAACTCGCGCTTGAAATTCCTCGGCTGCGTGCGCTGGATCTGGCGCTGCGGCGGCGGGTCTTGCGAGCTACCGCCGAACGCTGCGGCGCGACGCTGGATTTTGCCGCCACCGAGCGTCTGTTGGGGATGATTGCGCATGAAGGGAACCTCGGACGGCCATCCAGCGCGGGCCGCCGGTTGGGCCTTCCGGGAAACGTCCAGGTGGAGCGCTCCGCCCGCGAATTGCAGTTTGAGCGGCGGGAGAGCGCGCCAGCCGAGGAAAGAAATGGTGATTTCAAGGACAAAGAAGGGGCGCGCGGCGGATCAAATCTGCTTCCCGTGTATGAGCTGCCGGTGCCGGGAAGGTCCGAAGCGCCAGCTTTCGGCGCGTGGTATACGGCGAGCCTGCTTGATGGCCAGGGCACGCCGGAGGCCGAGCCTGCGCGAATTCGGGCCTGGCGGCCGGGAGATCGCGTGTGGGTCCGCCACTCCAGCAAGCCAAAGAAGGTGAAAGAAATCCTGGAGCGAATGGGTATCCGCGGGGCAGAAAAGAGCATTTGGCCGGTCATCGAGTGGCAAGGCGTCATCTTATGGATGAGAGGGGTCGAGCTTGCGGAAGGGACCTGCGCCGGTCCCGGCAGTCGCCCGGGCGCTCGTTTGCGGATTACGGAGGAACGATCCGTCGATTTATGATTTAAACTTCTTGATAACCGGAACCCTCTAGATTGGCCGCTGAAAGCTTTCTCGTCACTGTTGCGGGAGTAAAATAAGAGCATCGCCGACTGGGTCCAGGGGGATCTAGAGGGCTTAGTCTGCCGTCCCAGGCCGTGTTCGGCGAGGCGCGAGGTCAAGTCCGGCGAATTGCCGGGAATTCGGAGCTTCTGATTGTGCGACGGGGAGCCTGTTCGCGCGTCTAATCTTAAAAGAGAAAAAGCTCGTCACGCGAAAGTGACCGGGTGACCTCAGGGCTAGGAGAAGTCCAGTTTATCGGCGCATCGGGCTTAATCGGCGAGTTTCATATCAGGCTACAGTTGATTGGCAGGCTGATTGCAGGTGTAATAAATTGCAGTGATTGGTCCAGGTTGGAAAGAGGTTAGTTCGTGAATTCTACGGTAAAAACGGTTGTTTTCTGGGTACTGATTGCGACTTGCCTGATTGTGCTTTGGCATGTGGTGCAAAGCGGTGCGGGCATGGGCAAGGACCAGGAGATCCCTTTCTCTAAGTTCCTGACGGATGCGCAGCAGGGTCAAATCTCCGATGTGACCGTGGTCAGCAATGAAGTGCATGGCCACTACCGTACCGGCAAAGAGGTATTCCACACCACGGTCCCGGCAAACTACCCCGACATGTACAAGGTGCTGGAAGACCACCAGGTAAGCGTCACCATTAAGGATTCGCAGGGCAGCGCCTGGTTCAATATTCTCCTCCAGCTCTCGCCCATACTGCTGCTTGGGGCGCTGTGGTTCTTCATGCTGCGGCAGATGCAGAACGGCGGCAACAAAGCTATGTCTTTTGGCAAAAGCAAGGCCAGGCTGCTCTCTATGCAGCAGAAAAAGGTCACTTTCAAAGACGTGGCCGGGGTGGAAGAGGCCAAGGAAGAGCTGAAGGAGATCATCGAATTTTTGCGTGATGCGCCCAAGTTCCAGAAGCTTGGCGGGCGCATTCCCAAGGGCGTGCTGCTGGTCGGCCCCCCGGGAACAGGCAAAACGCTGCTTGCCCGGGCTGTGGCTGGAGAGGCAAACGTGCCATTCTTCTCCATTTCCGGGTCGGATTTCGTGGAGATGTTCGTCGGCGTGGGCGCAAGCCGCGTCCGCGACTTGTTTGAGCAGGGCAAAAAGAACGCTCCCTGCATCATTTTCATCGACGAAATTGACGCAGTCGGGCGCCACCGCGGCGCTGGATTAGGCGGCGGTCATGACGAGCGCGAGCAGACGCTGAATCAATTGCTGGTGGAAATGGACGGGTTTGAGTCGAATGATGGCGTGATCCTGATCGCCTCCACCAATCGGCCCGATGTGCTCGATCCGGCGCTGCTTCGTCCGGGCCGGTTTGACCGGCGGGTGATCGTGGGCCGTCCAGACGTGCGTGGCCGTGAAGAGGTTCTGAGGGTCCACGCCAAGAAGGTTCCCTTGGCGGATGACGTTCAGCTTCGCGTATTGGCCCGGGGCACCCCCGGATTTACCGGAGCCGACCTGGCCAATATGGTGAATGAGGCAGCCATCAATGCGGCCCGCGCCAATCGCAAAGTGGTCACCATGTATGACTTCGAGTCCGCCAAGGACAAGGTGCTGATGGGCGCCGAACGCAAATCCATGCTGCTGACGGATGAAGAAAAGCGGACCACGGCCTACCATGAAGCCGGTCACGCGATCGTGGCGGCCATGCGGGACCATGCCGATCCGCTGCACAAGGTGACAATTATTCCGCGCGGAATGGCGCTCGGCCTGACCATGCAATTACCGGAGGATGAGCAGCACACGGTAAGTAAAAGCTACCTGGAAACGCAGCTTGCCATCCTGATGGGCGGGCGTTGCGCAGAGGAGATTTTCCTGAACCAGTTGACCACCGGGGCGGGAAATGACATCGAGCGGGCGACGGAATTGTCCCGCAAGATGGTCTGTGAATTTGGCATGAGCCGGTTGGGTCCGCTAACCTTCGGCAAGAAGGAAGAGCAGATTTTCCTGGGCCGCGAGATTTCGCAGCATCGCGATTTCAGTGAAGAAACGGCGCGCCAGATCGATGCCGAGGTCCGCATGTTCGTGGACGCCGGGTATCAGGCGGCGCACTCTCTGCTGGAAAACAACAAGCCGCTCATGCATCGCATGGCGCAGGCGCTGCTGGAACGGGAATCGCTCGATGCGGAGGAGTTGAAACTGCTCGTCGCCGGCAAAGACCTTCCGCCCATGCGCACTCCGGACGACGGCGGTTCGGGCGGCGGGGTACAGCAGGTCCTGAAGCCGGGAGCCGGACGCGCGCCGGGGTACGCGGGGGAACAGCCTTCGCCGGCGTAGTATCCTTCTCAGATTGCACGGAAAAGGCGGCCGAAACGGTTGCCTTTTCCCGTTTTGAGGGCCGATGCTGGTTGACGGATGGGGACATTCCAAGGGCGGAGTTGCGGGCAGTTTTGTCATGGATGGTGGACTTGGGATCGCCGCATGCCTGCTGCTGGGCTTTTTGCTTTATCGCCTCCCCGGCACGGCGTTCAGTTCAGAAGTTTCGGCCGCCCGGCCCCTGGAGCCGCTGCCACAACAAGACTGATGCGCTTCGATCCATCGTGAAGCAAAATAAATCGCGCAGCGGAAATCGTACAATCGATATTGACTCTTGTTTCTATGCGCCTTGTCTCCGTCCTCTCGTGCCTGCTGATGTTTCCGCTTCTAGGTTGCGGCTATCACACCGCAGGAACCGCGACGCATCTGCCACCGTCGGTCACGACCATCGATGTGCCGATCTTCCAAACCAACGTTACGAATTACCATACCGAGGTCGCGTTTACGAAAGCGGTGGTCGAGCAGTTGACCAGCCGCACCAGGGACCGGGTCATCGAAGGCGGAACGCACCATCCCGGAGCCGCTACCCTGAACGGGACGATTCTGACCGAGGTTTACACGCCACTGACCTATAACTCGCAGACAGGGCAGTCGTCCAGCTACCTGGTAACCGTGACCGCGAGTGTGCTGCTGACCGACGGCGCCGGAAAGGAGCTGTACAAGAACGACCATTTCCTCTTCCGTTCGCAATATCAGGAGACAGCGGACCTGACCAGCTTTATTCAGGAGGATGGCCCTGCGGTCCATCGCATGGCGCATGACTTCGCGCAATCCCTGGTGAGCGATATGATGGAGTCGTTTTAGGGCACTGAACTCAATGGCGGACGCGAAAACAAAACTCGGCGGCGGCTTCCTGGCGGTAGAACGGCTCCTTGCGGAGGTTCGCAGCGATGCCCGGCGTCCCGGATACGTCCTGCTGGGCGATGAGGCGTTTCTGCAGCGGCAATGCCGCCAGGGGATTCTGGACGCGCTGATCGATCCGCAGTTTCGTGAATATTGCGTGAGCGATGTCGACCTGTCGGAAGCGACGATTTTTGATGCTCTCGATCAGGTCAGTACGCCCTCGCTGATGGCGCCGTTCCAGGTGATTTTCGTACGAAATGTGCGGCTGCTGTACCAGCGCGGCGCAAAGAAAGAAGAGTTCGCCGCAATTCAGAAATATCTTAAGCTGCCGAATCCGCAGGCGCTGCTGGTTTTTGTCGCCGACCATCTCCATATTCCGAGCGACGTGCGACGGATGGACATGCAGGACAAGGACCGCTATGAACGCATTCGGGAAACGCTGGGGGACGGGTGCGGCATCATCGAGCTGAGCCAACCTGAAGAGGCCGATGCGATCCGATGGGCTGTAGAAACCGCGGAAAGGCGTGGCGTACGGCTACAGACGGATGCAGCCCGGGAGCTGGTCGATGCGCTCCACGGGGATCTGATGCGCATTTCCTCCGAACTGGAGAAACTGCTGTTGTTCGTCGACAAAAAGGGGACGATTGCGCTGGCCGACGTGGAGTTGATGGTCGTCTCCGCCAAGCAGCGCTCGTTATATGAGTTGACCGATGCGATCTCCGCGCACGACGCGGGGCGCGCGCTGCTGCTGCTGCAAGGTCTGCTGAATGCGAGCGAGAGCGGGGAGGATGGCGCCATCGGCCATTTGCACATGCTGGCACGCACGTTTCGGCAGATGCTGGTCATCCAGGAAAAGAACGTGCGAGACTCGCGCGGCATCTGGCAGGCGCTGTGGCCGGGATTTCGCGTGGCTCCATTTGCGGTGGATGACCTGATCCGCCAGGCGCGGCGGTATAAATCGCGCGGCAACTTGATGCGCATGCTGGAGCGAGTGGCGTGCGCGGACCTGGAAATTCGGTCTTCTCCTCCGGATAAAATGCTGGTCTTGGAGCGCATGGTGATCGATCTGGCAAGAACGGGACGACCCTTGGCTGCGGCGGACCGCTGATTCCCAGGTCCAAAAATCGAGACCCCCGGCACCGGGAATCCCCGTGAGAATCTCACGCCACCAGGCGCTCCTCCTCGATGTGACTGTGCGGACGCGACGTCAGCGTGAGGGCGGCGGTGAGGATCATGGCTCCGCCGATCCACGCAGCGGGACCGAGGTGTTCCCCCAGCAGGCCCACTCCGAGCAGTGATCCGATCATCGGTTCCAGATTGAGGAAAACTCCCGCGCGGGACGCGGGTACGCGAGTGAGTCCCCAATTCCACAGCAGGGTGGTGCTGGCGGTGCAGAGCAGACCGCTTGCGGCCAGCGCCAGCCACGCGGTTTGAGAGATGTGGACCGGCGGTGGCCCATCCACCGTGAAGACCCAAGCCGCAAGCATCACGGTACCTGTGCTGAGTCCGTATGCCGTCACGACCAGGGGGGAATGGTCGCGCAGCAGACGCTGATTCATCAAAATCCACACCAGAGAGATCATCAGGGAGACCACGATCATCAGGTCGCCTGTCAGGGTTGGGGCATTTCCGCGGGAGCTGGGGTGGGACCCGCCGAGCGCGATGAGTGCAGCGCCTGTTGTGGACCCAGCCAGGGCCAGCCAGCTGATGCGATCCAGCCGTTCGTGAGCGAAAATTCCAGCGCCGACGGCCAGCACTACGGGAAGCGTCCCGACCATGAGGGCCGCGTGCGAGACGGTTGTCCGCGCAAGGCCGGCGAACTGCAGCAAGAACTGCACGGGAACGCCAAGGAAAGCGGCGCCAAGAAGGATGCGCCATTCGCGGGCGTTCAGGCCAGGGCGACGCAAGACCAGGACTGGAGCAAGCCCCAGGCACGCAAACAGGAAACGATAGACCACCATATGCGCGGAACTCATTTCCCGCATGGCAATTTTGCCGAAGAAGAACCCGGTTCCCCACAGGCCCCCGGCCAGCGCGCAGGAAGCATAGCCCAACGCGCTTTGAGCGCCGCTCGGGGATGTCTTTAAAGCGGAAATCATCCTTTCTACTGTGACAGAGAAGAAGCCAGGTCTCAAAGGCGAGACCTGGACACGAATCTCTTCCGGGGGCTCTCTTCTTCACTTACCAGACGCGGCAGCGATTCAGGGGAGCCATGGGAGCGCCTTTCTTACAGCTAAAGGCGTGGGCGAACTCCGGCATGTTGCGCACCACCCCATTGGCGCGGAACTGATCGGGCGCATGGGGATCCGTCTGCACCAGCAGCCGCACAAATTGCGGGCGCGCATTTGTACACCAATTCTGCGCGTAACCGATAAAGAATTGCTGCTCCGGGGTGAAGCCGCCCATCTTTTTTGTCAGGTCAATATTGTGCTGTGCCGCGTAGGCCTCCATGGCCATATAGGCTAAACGCGCCCCACCGTTGTCCGCCGTGTTTTCCCCCAGGGTCAGCCGGCCGTTTACGTGGAGATCGTCGACAGCCGTAAAGCTGCTGTACTCGTCGGCAATGCAGGTAGTACGGGCCTCGAAGCGCTTCTTGTCCTCGGGCGTCCACCAGTCCTTCAGATTGCCATTGCCGTCGAACTGGCTACCCTGATCATCGAACCCATGGGTCAGCTCGTGGCCTACGACTGCGCCCACGTGTCCGTAATTCACCTGGTTCGGAGCGTTTTTATCGTAGAAGGCGGGTTGCAGAATTCCGGCGGGGAAATTGATGTTGTTCATGCTGGGGTCATAATCGGCGTTGACGGTGGGCGGCGACATGTCCCATTCTTTTTTGTCAACAGGCTTGCCGATCTTGTTCAACTGCCGAGCCGATTCAAATTCCCGGGCGCGAATGGAATTGCCAAGCGCATCGTTCGGATGGATGACCAGCTTGGAATAGTCGCGCCATTTGTCCGGGTAGCCGATTTTGTTTGTGATGAGATCGAGCTTCTGGATGGCTTTCACTCTGGTTTCCGGACTCATCCAGTTGAGCGAGGTCAGGTCTTTGTTCATCGCGCTTTCAATGGCCTTCACCATGTCGAGCGTTTTCTGCTTGCTGTCCCCGGCAAAGTACTTTTCCACATAGATCTTCCCCAGCGCTTCTCCCAGGGCCGCATCGGTCCCGGAGACACAGCGCTTCCAGCGAACCTGCATCTGCGGCGTGCCGCTGAGCTTGCGCCCGTAGAAATCGAAGTTCTCCTCATCAAAGGCTTTGGGCAGACGCGATGCGAAAGAGTCCAAAAGATGGACCCTTAGATAATTGCGAATGGTCGGCATCTCGGCCTGCGACAGGATGGTATTCAGCGACTGGAAATATGCGGGATTCGCCACGTTGAGTTCCTTGACCGGTGGCGTGCCGGCGCGCTGCAGCAGGGTTTGCCAGTGGAGACCTGGATCGGTAGCGGCAAGCGTGGTGAGCGTTTCCATGTGATACGTCTTGTACGGGTCGCGGCGTTCCACCACTCCCATGGAGGCGCGAGCCATGGAAGTCTCCAGGGCCAGAATGGCTTTCGCGTTTGCGGTGGCTTTCGCGGGTGGCTCGCCATAAAGCTGCAGCATTCTGGCGATGTGATCCACATATTCCTGCCGTAGCTTCACGCTTTTGGCGTCTGTACGCAGGTAATAATCTTTTTCCGGGAGACCCAAACCGCCCTGATCCACCACGGCGATCTCCTGGGTCGCGTCCTTATAGTCCTGCATGGAACCCAGGTCGAAAAACGCTCCGACGCCGATCTTCTGATAATGCGCGAGCAGGGGCGGCAACTGGTTCTTGTTTTTCAGAGCATCGATGCGGTCCAATTCCGATTGCAGGGGTTTGAGGCCAGCGGCATCGATCGCGCCGGTGTTCATGCAGGCCGCGTAGTAGTCGCCCGACTTTTGCTCTGCCGGGGAACGGTCTGGATTGGCTTGCGATGCCTGCTCCAGGATCCCATGCAGCACCTGGTGGTTGTATTCATTCAGATTTTCAAATTGGTCGTTCAAGGGCAAATCGCCGGGTATCGGGTATTTTTGAGGGAACTTTCCGCATGCGTACTGATAGAAGTCTGTACAGGGGTCGGCGCTTGTGTCCATGATGCTGGTGTCGAAACCGGGAATAGGAGAAATTTCCCGCGCGGGTGGGGCTGCCGGCGCGGCTGTGCTCTGGGCCTGAATCTGCGATGGCAGAATGGAAAAGCACAGAACGCACGTCCAAAGAAACGTGGCGAATCGAAGCGCAGGCGAAGAAGTATTCATGGAGCCGTATACATCCATTCCTTTCAGTTCCTCTCATGGTGCGGCGGTAGTGATTTTGGGGATCGCGTGTACTATCAGAACCTTAACAACGGTCGAAGTCAATCCCAAAACATCGTGCCAGCGGTCCAAAGCTGAGTCACGCGCAGCCATCCCGGTGCCCAGCAAGGGACCATGGTTGGTTCCGTGCTGGCGCAGCTGAAGGTCTTTCCTCGCAGAGGTATGCTGGAGCATGGCTGCGCGAAAACCGGAGGAGGAAGATTTGCCGTTCAGGCGGCACAATGTTGGAGCGGGAAGAAACGCCTCCTATGCTCGTCTGGCAGATGGTCCAGAGTGGGGTGCGGCAAAAATGCTGTCGGCGAATCGCTACGCGGCCGCAGCGCTGCTCCTGATCCTTTTCGTCAGCCGGCTGATTGCGCAGAACCCTCTCCGCCGGCATTCCGGCGCGCCTGATCCGCAGCCGGAGGTCCGGATTCCGGTCTACGGGCTCGGCTATCAGCCGCCGGGGCCGCTGCCCGCGTTCCAGTTTTATTCGCTGGTCAGCCTGCATTACATCGATGCGCACACATTGCTTTTCACTTTCAATACCACGGGCCTGATCCAGCGAGACACGCAATGTTCCACAGAGGATTCCGAACGGCTGGTGCGCGCCGTGGTGCTCGATCTTCCTTCTGGCAAGGCGATCAGGCAAACAGAATGGAAGCTGTATGACTTCGCCAATTTTGTGTGGACTCTCGGCAACGGACAGCTGCTGTTTCGGCGCTGTTCCCAGCTTTTCCGGCTGGATGCGTCCTTAAAGCCAACCCCGTTTATCGACATGGGCATTTCGGTTGTGGCGCTTGGGCTGTCTCCGGACCGTTCGGTCATGCTGCTTGAAGGAGAACCGCCCGAAAAGGCCACTGCTGCAAAGCGCCCCAGCGCGAAGGGGGACATGTTGTCGCAGTTGGCAGATTCGATTCTGGGCGAGCGTTCCAGGCCACAAATCAACCTGGATTTCATCCGAATCCATCCCTTGGCAGTGATTGCGCGTTCTCAGGCTCCGTTTGCGGTCGATTTGCCAATATTGTCCGAAGGATTTCTTGAAACCGCGGGAGTTTCCCCGCACCATGGATATGACATTGTGGAGCAAAGCTACCACAACGTACAGCGCCCGGTGGTGACAATTCAATCCTGGTGCGCTCCGCAGCTTACAGCAATCACCGACAACGTATTTGTGGCGCAGACATGCAAGAAGGGTACCGGCGAGCTCGCCTATCAGGCGTTCAATCTGCAAGGCACGCGTTTATGGCAGATTCCCTTCGGTGAAGGCCGGGTGCGGCCCCAGTTTCTGCGCACGCAGGATGGAGCGCATTTTGCCATTGAAAGTCTGCACGCAAATCATCCCGTTGCCGCGCTCGACCGGCTGAGCGGGGACGTGATCGATACGGAAATCCTCGATGTGTATGAAACCCTGTCCGGAACCCGGATCGGAAGTCTGCGCATTACGCCCGTATATACCAGCGGGCAAAACGCGGCGTTCTCGCCCGGCGGCAAACACATTGCGGTACTGCGCGATGGAGCAATTGAGATTTACGCGCTGGACACCCTGGCCAAAGAGCAGCAACCTGTTGGGAAATGAGAGCGGTGTCTGTGGGCTGAAACCGCCCGTCGCATACGGCCGCCACAATTTACTTCGTCCGCGCCCTTCTCTGTGCTAGCCTTCGCGCAGAGATTTTCTTGTTTTCATGGGTAGCCACAATGAGTGAAATACTTCCGGCACCAAATCTTCCGCAGCCCAACGGTTACGGCCCCATTACGGCTCGCCAGCTTTACGAAAGGACCTTCGCGCTGCTTCGTGAGGACTTCAAGCTGTTTTTTGGGATCGTGCTGGTCGTTATCGGCGTGGAGATTGTCGTGGGCGTCGTACTGGGCCTCGGCGGCGTTTGGACCCGCCATACCGGCGCCGCAGGCCCAATTGCCAAGGTCCTATTTCTCCTGCCCATTGTTCTGGTGGGAGGCGTACTGATTTATCTGTTCACCCAGATCATTCAAGGCGCATTGTTCTTTGCAACCCGCTCGAAACTTACCGGGCCACCTCTCTCTGTGGGCGAAGCCTGTCAAATGGCAGCCGCCAGGCTGGGCAGAATCGTCGGCATCTCCGCCTTGGTGGCTTTGCGGATGTTTGGCTACATGATCTTGTTCTATCTGGCGATGACGATCATGCTGGCCATCGCAGTTGCCTCGCTCGGCGGTCCAACGCATTTCGCAGCGCAGTTGCAGCAATATGCTGCATCGCCTGCGCCTGCCGGTGTGTATCTCCTGGCGGTGCTGTTCGGCCTTGTTTTCCTTCTCGGGTATCTCGCCTTCCTGTTGTGGCTTGTTGCGCGTTACGCTCTCTCGGTCCCGGCGTGCCTGGCGGAGGACCTTACGGTGACGAATGCGATTCGGCGATCCATTCGGCTCAGCGCAAGGAGCAGGGGAAGAATCTACGCAGTCCTTGCCGGAGCGTTCTGCTTGTGGATTGCGGTGACGCTGCTGACGGTGCCTGTGCAGTTATTGATGGGAGCCGCCATGGGGGCACATGCCCATCACGTTTCGCATGGGGCGGCATTTCTGGGGCTGTTGCTTGCGGCGTTCAGAATGGTGGTCAGCGGAATCCTGATTGCGTTTATGGGCGTTGCGACTACCCTGTGCTATTACGATCTGCGTGCGCGAAAGGAAGGATTTGGTGCTGTATCCAGCTGGAACGACGACGGAGCTGGCTCACTGATCGCGCCGGATGCTTCTCCACTGCTGAATCCCGACGTCACTCTGTGACCACTTCCATGGACAGGTATTAAGCCTGGAATTTTTTCAGCGCGTCGATCCCAGCTTCAATCATCTGCATGGATAAGCTGTAGCTGAAGCGCAGATGCCCCTCTCCCTGAGCGCCAAACGCAACGCCGGGAACTGTGGCGATGCGCGCCCGGTCGAGCAGGATTTCCGCTGCCTTTCGGCTGTTCTTATGGATTCGCCCGCACTTTGGGAACACGTAAAAGGCTCCGGCGGGTGGGGTGCATTCCAGACCGGCCTCATTCAACGCCTGCACCAGTACGTCACGTCTCTGGCGGTATTCTTCACGCCTTCCGAGGAGCAATTCGCGAGGCATTCGCATGGCTTCCAGCGCCCCCCATTGCGTGGGGGTGGACACGCCATTGGTCGAGTAAAGGATGATTTTTCGCAGGCCACTCATCCACGGCTCCTCCGCCACGACGTAGCCAACCCGCAGGCCTGTCATGCTGAAAGACTTTGAAAGCGTATAGGTCGTCAGGGTACGTTCCCTCATGCCGGGCAGGGTCGCGATGGAAAAATGTTCGCCTTCATAGACGATGTCTTCGTAGGCTTCATCGGCGATCACGACCAGGTCGCGTTTTCTGGCGAAGGCGGCCACTTCTTCCGCGTGTTGCCGCGTAAAGACAATCCCGTTCGGATTCTGTGGCGTGTTGTAGTAGATGGCCCGGGTTTGCGGAGTGCTGTAGCGTTCCAGCGACGCTGTGATGCCATGGCTGATCGCGCTGACGGTGGGCACCAGCAGCGGCCGTCCCTGAGCGCCCGTAATCAACTCCCTGATCGGCGTCCAGTACGGCGAGAACAGGAGCACGTCATCGCCGGGGTCGAGGACGCACTGGAACGCTGCATACAGCGCATGAGAGCCGCCCACGGTCAGTAAAACCTGATCGGCGGTGACCTTCATTCCATTGAACGTCCGCAACTTGTGCGCAATGGCCTCTCGAAGCGGCTCCATGCCGGAAGAAGGGGCATAGCGCGTTTTGTTCTCAATGAGTGCCTGGATGATGCCGTACTTTACCGGCAGGGGAGTGGGGAAGAAGGGTTCACCTCCATGAAAGCCGTGTACCGCTTCTCCCGCTGCCCGGAGCGCCATCACTTTGTTCCGCACCTGCACGATGTCGGAAAAATGAACTTCGTCCAGCCTTTTCGATACGCGTAGCGCGGAGATCTTCATGCTGTGGATTGCCCTTCAGGAAAGCAGTTTTATCAGATTGATCGAATGCACAACCAAGTATTTACGCCTGCATCGCACCCGAGTAGATCGCCATGCCGGCAACCGCATCGACATGGATGGCGTCTAGTTCATCGATTTCCGACTGCTGGCGAATACCGCCCGCCACGATCAGCTGCCGACTGGTGAGCCGGCGCAAGCTGCGCGCGACCTCCATCGGGAAACCTTGCATAGTACCCTCTGTATCGACATTTGTATAGAGAAATGCGCCGCAGAAGGGTTCCAGGCCGGCGATGGCGTCCTCAGGCCGGAGCGCGATCCGTTCTTGCCAGCCGCGCACAGCCACGCGATTCTGCTTGGTATCCACGCTGAAAACGAGGCAATCCGTGCCAAAGGATTCGGCAAGCTGTTCCGCGAAATCGTGGCGAATCCATGTCTTGGGATTCAACGCAGGCGCTTGCAGCGGGGCTGCGGGCGAGTGCTCGGGCGGCGCAAAGAGCGCCGAGCCGAAAATTACCCGGCGTGCACCCGCGGCCAGCAGCTCGCGTGCATCCTCAACGCGATGTATCCCGCCCCCGACCTGGCAGGGAAGCCGTCGCAGAATTTGCTCCAGCAGCGGACGGTTGTTTCCTTGCCGTTTCGCCGCATCCAGGTCGATCAGTTGCACCAGGGGGTAGGCCTTGAAGCGATCGATCCAGTACTCAAGATCATCGAACCCGAGGGCGAGTTTTTCGCCCTGCACGAGTTGCACGACGCGGCCGCCCATCAGGTCGATCGAAGGAATCAGCATGGCGTCACCGGCTTTTTTCTCGATTGGTCACTCAGCTCTTATTATCCCGCATTAGCCTAGCAAGGCAGCCGCATAGGCAGGCCAAGCTGCGCAAGCTCGTGCTTTAGCGTGCGGGCGTCCGAAACGCCGCAGTGAAAAATGCTGGCGGCCAGGGCTGCGTCCGCGCGTCCGGCGGTAAAAACGTCCGCAAAGTGCTGCACAGTTCCTGCACCGCCCGAGGCGATGACGGGAATCTGGACTGCGTCGCTGACAGCTCCAGTCAGTTCGCAATCGAAGCCGCTGCGCGTTCCGTCAGAATCCATGGACGTCAGCAGGATCTCCCCGGCGCCGCGTGATTCCGCTTCCCGCGCCCAGGCAAGGACTCCAACCCCGGCTGGCAAACGTCCGCCGTTAAGGTACACTTCCGCTTTTTCCGGGCCGTCCGCGCTGCGTCGCGCATCGATAGCGACCACGACAGCCTGCGCTCCGAATCGAGAACCGATTTCTGTAATGAGCTCCGGACGCCGCAGGGCCGCGGAGTTGATGCTGACCTTGTCCGCCCCGGCATCGAAGACTCGCAGCGCATCGTCCAGCGTGCGGATCCCGCCGCCAACCGTAAGCGGAACAAAGATCCGCTCGGCAGCGCGCCGGACCGCATCGAGCAACAACGACCGTTTTTCATGCGTCGCGGTAATGTCCAGGAAGACGATCTCGTCTGCGCCGCCCTGAGCGTGCCGGATGGCGAGCGCCGCGGGATCTCCGGCGTCAATCAGGTCGACAAATTGAATGCCTTTTACCACGCGTCCTGCGGCGACGTCCAGGCAGGCAATAATGCGGCGCGTCAGCATGCGGAGACCCTAAGGAAATTTTCCAGAATGGTCAGGCCGGCCTCGCCGGATTTTTCGGGGTGGAACTGCACGGCCATCCAGTTTTCGCGCTCGACGATGGCGGTGAACTCTCCTCCGTAATGTGTAACCGCCGTGGTTGCAGATACGCGTGGAGCGCGATAGGAGTGGGTGAAGTAGACGTAGGGAGAATCTTCAAGACCGTCGAGCAGACGCGATTCTCCTACGCGTTCCAGAGCGTTCCACCCTACATGAGGAGATTTCACGTTGGAAGGGAAACGCTCGCAGGTTTCAGAGAAAACGCCGAGGCCAGAAACACCGGGGGCCTCTGTGCTGCCGCCGAACAGCCACTGCAGGCCTACGCATATACCCAGGAACGGAGTACCACCGGCCACCTGTTCGCGAAGCGCATCCGCCACGCCAGAGTCTTGTAAGCATCCGGTTGAGGAGAAATGCCCTACACCGGGAAGTACGATGCGAGCCGCGTTGCGTAAGCCCTCGGGAGTTGTCGCGATGGAAACGTCCGCTCCCACGGCGCGCAGAGCTTTGCATACGGAATTCAGGTTGCCGGTTTGATAGTCGATAACGACGGTTTTGCCACCAGTGATTGAATCGCTCATTTACATCAGCCCTTTCGTGCTGGGCAACATCGATCGCAACCTCTCGTCGCGCGCACAGGCGAAGCGCAAGGCACGGGCGAAAGCCTTGAAGATCGCTTCAACCTTGTGATGATTGGAGCGTCCGTACAGTACTTTCAGGTGAACATTCGCTTGTGCTCCCCGGGCAAAGCCATCGAAGAAATCAGGAAGCAATTCGGTCTGCAGATCGCCTACGATCCTGACCCGGACTTTGGTGTCGATGACGCACGACGCGCGGCCACTCAGATCGACCGCTGCCGCGGCAAGAGTTTCATCCATGGGCATCAGGAAATATCCTGCGCGAAGAATGCCTTTCTTGTCTCCCAAAGCCTGCCGGAATGCCTCGCCAAGCGCGATGCCGATGTCTTCTACCGTGTGATGCTGGTCCACATCGAGATCGCCCTGACATTGCAGCGCCAGATCAAAGCCGCCGTGACGGGCGAACAATTCCAGCATGTGATCGAAAAACCGGATGCCGGTCCGCACGTCATAGGAACCCTCGCCATCGATCGTGAGGCGAAGGTCAATTTGCGTCTCTGTTGTGTGCCGCTTGACGATGGCCACGCGGCCGTTCGAAGGTGTGGAGCTTAGCTTCCTGGCTGCCATTGCATCTCCTTGATAGTGTTCTCCAACGCAGCGATTCCCAATGCGGTATGTTCCACAGGTCCCAGCGTTATGCGAACGCATCCTTCGCAGCCTGGGTCCTGACTGCGATCGCGAACCAGAACGCCCTGGCGCCGCATGGCCTGGACAAATCGCGCGTGCTCAGGCCCAATCCTGATCAGGATGAAATTTGCGTGGGTCGGCCAGTACTGAACCTTAAGCTTCTGCAGTTTTTGCTCGAGCATCAACCGGCTCTGCTGCACCTGGTCCGCGTACCAGGCGGTGTATTCCTCGTCCGCCAAGGCTTCTGGCAGACACTCCAGGGCAATGGAGTTCACGTTGTAAGGGGAACTTACCTTGCGTACAAACCGCATCGCATCCGGGTGGCCAGCCAGAAGACCGATGCGGAGCCCGGCCAAGCCATAAGCTTTGGAAAACGTACGCGCCACTAACAGGTTTTCGACTGTGGAAGTTTTGCTCAAAACAGACTCACCATGGAAGTGGTAATAGGCCTCGTCAACCAGAAGAGCTGCTTGAGGATTGGCCGCTGCCAGCTCCAGCAGAAAGCCGGGTTCGATCACCGCGCCGGTCGGGTTGTTGGGGGAGGCGAGCATAATCAGTCTGGTTTCCGGCCCGATGGACTGCTGCAAGCGCTCGCGCGGGAATTGCAGCGTCGCATCCGCCTGGACCGCGCGTACGGTCGCGCCTGTGGCTTCGGCGTAGAGTGCATACATGGAGAATGTCGGCGTGACGATGACGACTTCATGGTGCGGCTCCAGGTACGTTTCACAGATCAGATGAATCGCTTCATCCACACCGTTGGTCAGCAGGACTGATTCCGGCTCAAGGCCGAAATGTCTGGCTGCAATGCGCTCGACATGCTCGCGCTCCGGATATTTGGTGAGGCTGGCTGAGGAGATTCGCTGCAGAACTGTTTGCACGCGAGGCGAAGGAGCCAAAGTGTTCTCGTTGAAATCGAGGCGCAAGCCGTCGCGTCCCGCCAGCGGGGGATGATACTCATGCATGCGCTCGACTGCGATGCGGGGGCGCAATTTGCTCAATGCCGGCGTGGAACTCATCGGCTCAGTCCACCTTTCCTTGCGTCCGCGCGCCAGATTTAGCGGCGCGGATGCGCACAGAAGCCGCGTGGGCGGTCAGTCCCTCCGCCTCCGCCAGCCGGGCTGCATGGGGGCCGAGTTGGGCAAGTCCGGCACCATCATATTGCTGCGTTGTCACGATGCGAAGAAAATCCAGCACGCTCAGACCGCCGCGAGTCCGTGCTTGGCGGCCTGTGGGCAGCACATGGTTCGGCCCGGAGACGTAATCGCCCATGCTTTGTGGGGTTTGCGTGCCAACAAAAAGCGAGCCTGCGTGTTCCACCCAGGAGAGGTCGCGCTCGCCATCGATGGTCAAATGTTCAGGAGCGATTCGGTTGGTTACAACGGTGGTTTGCATCGGATTTTCAGTCACAAAAATGACGCCGTTGCTATCGAGCGCTTGCTTCGCAATTCGGCTTGAAGAAGACTGAGCATCAAGTTGTTGGGAAACCGCCTTCGCCAGCGCCTGGTTGCTCGTGACCAGGATGGCAAGAGCTTCCGGATCATGCTCCGACTGTGCAACCAGATCGGCTGCAATCCACTCCGGGTTTCCATTTTCGCTTGCAATGACAATCTCGGTCGGCCCGGCTAACATATCGACCCCGCAGTCGAAGGCGACGAGTTTCTTTGCCGTGGTGACATAGAGATTTCCAGGGCCGACAATTTTATCCACACGAGGGATGTGTGCCGTACCATAAGCCAGCGCGGCGATGGCCTGCGCGCCACCGATGCGATAGAACTCGTGCACGCCGGCGAGATGTGCCGCCGCCAGCGTTTCCTTTGCGGGCCGGGGAGAAACGACGACAATGCGAGCGACACCCGCGACCTGAGCGGGAATTGTGGTCATCAGCAGGGTTGATGGCAACGGGTAGCGGCCGCCCGGAACGTAGCAGCCCGCAGACCGCAGAGGGAAACAACGTTGCCCGGTCTGGAAGCCCCCCGCCTCTCGTGTCCATGATGTGGGCATCTGCCATTGCGCAAAGCGGCGAATGTTTTTCGCCGCGAGCTTGAGTGATTTCTGGAGCTCCGAAGGCGTGGCTTCCCAGGCCGCTTTCATTTCTTCCGGGCTTACCAGAAACGGGGCATCGGCAGCGAGCCCGTCAAGCCGCATGGCATGCTGGCGCAGCGCATCGTCTCCCCGGCTGCGGATCGCAGCGACTATGCGCTTCACCGAAGCTTCAACCCGGGCTGTGCCGTCGGCGGAGCGGTTTTCAATCTGCTGCAGAAGTTGCTCCGCTTCGCTGGAGCTCTTTCCGTAGGTGCGTATCAGCTTCATGCGTGCGGCAGCCCCTTTCAGACAACGATCTTGTTCAGCGGATATTCGACGATTCCGGAAGCTCGCGCAGTCTTGAGTCGGGGAATCACATCGCGAACGGTCCTCTCTTCCAGGATGGTGTTGACGGCGACCCACTCGGAATCGCTCAAGGTGGAGACGGTAGGCGAGTTGAGCGCGGGCAGCACGGCGAGCACGGCTGGCAGGTCAACGGCGCGGACGTTCATCATAAGTCCGACCTGTCCCTGCGCCGCAATCGCTCCCTGCAGCATGAGAGAAATGTTTTCAATCTTGTTCTTCTTCCAGGGATCGCGCCATGCGTTCGTGTTGGCGATGAGTTGGGTCTCGCTCTCCAGAACGGTTTCCAGAATGCGCAAACGGTTCGCGCGCAAGGAACTGCCGGTCTCCGTCACTTCGACAATGGCGTCCGCAAGTACGGGCGGCTTCACTTCCGTAGCGCCCCAGCTAAAGTCCACCTGTACCGCGACGTTTTTTTCCGCGAAATACCTTTTGGTGGCTTCAACCAGTTCCGTCGCGATGATCTTGCCGGCAAGATCTTCCGCGCGCTGGTAGGGGGAATCCTCGGGAACTGCGAGGACCCAGCGTACTTTCTGGCGGCTCTGCTTGGAATATGTGAGGCTGGCGATCGTCTCCACCGACAAGCCGCTTTCGACGACCCAATCGCGGCCGGTAAGACCCGCGTCAAGCGCGCCGTGATTGACGTAGCGGGCCATTTCCTGCGCCCGCACCAGCATGCATTCGATCTCCGGGTCGTCAATGCCCGGGAAGTAGGAGCGTCCATTGGCAAAGATGCGCCAACCGGCTCGTTCAAAGAGCGCGATGGTTGCGTCCTGCAGGCTGCCCTTGGGAATTCCGATACGCAGTGTCTGGCTCATGCCGTTGCCCTCCCCGCGCGATCGGATGAAGCATCGTCGTGGATCGGAATGGGTCTGGTGAAGCAGCTTACGGTGCCTTCATGGCAGACCAGGCCGTCGCCTTCGACAACTACGCGGAACAGCAGCGTGTCGCGATCGCAATCCGTTGATGCGTTTACGATGCGAAGCCGGTTCCCGCTGGTTTCACCTTTCATCCATAGCTTTTTACGGGTACGGCTCCAAAATGTGACGAACCCCGATTCGAGGGTCTTGCGGTAGCTCTCTTCATTGAGAAAGCCCACCATAAGGACTTCGCCGGTCGCTGCGTCCTGTACGATTCCGGGCGCCAGTCCATCCAGCTTGGAAAAGTCAATGGCTGTTGCAGGTTGCGTCTGCGTGCTCATAGTTATCCTCGCGTTGCATGTGCCGGGTTAAAAAACGAAACCCGCGGATGCGTTGGCATCAGCGGGCCAGGATCTCTTCTGAACGGGCTTGTTACTTAGGAAGCTGCTCAGGATGCGCCGCTGATACGTTCGCCGCGTGGGGATGATGGACAGGATGGCGATGCAGGCGTTCAGAGCGCATGCTTTGAGAATAGGAATCCGGGAGGCGGATGTCAAGCATCCCAGTTACGCACTCGCGCGAGCATAATTTGACTGAGTAATGTTCAGTTCACTAGTGTCTAGCTT
>DAHVZT010000107.1 GCA_027323885.1 Acidobacteriaceae bacterium | reverse complement strand
AGCTTGCGTGGCGTTCTGTACTTGCTCCGCCGTAACTCCTGGCGCAACTTCTTCCAGCACCAAACCCTGCGGCGTCACGCGTATGTAGGCCATTTCGGTAACGATGGTGTCCACGACCCCGAGCCCGGTGAGCGGCAGGGTGCAGCGCTTCAAGATTTTTGGGCGTCCGTCTTTGGTGGTGTGTTCCATGGCGACGATCACTCGGCGTGCGCTGGCGACCAGATCCATGGCGCCGCCCATGCCTTTCACCATCTTGCCGGGAATCATCCAGTTCGCGAGATTCCCCTGCTCATCGACCTCCATCGCGCCGAGCACGCTCAGGTCCACATGGCCACCGCGGATCATCGCGAAGGAGTCCGCGCTTGAAAAATACGACGTGCCCGGCAGCTCGCTGACCGTTTCCTTGCCCGCATTGATCAGGTCCGGGTCTTCTTCGCCGGCCAAAGGATACGGGCCCACACCGAGCATCCCGTTCTCCGACTGCAGCACAACTTCCATTCCAGGCGGAACGTGGTTGGCGACCAGCGTGGGCATCCCGATACCCAGATTGACGTAGTACCCATCACGCAACTCCTGGGCCACTCGCCGGGCGATTCGCGTGGTGACCCGTGCCCGCTTATCTTCGCCGCCGGTTCCGGGCCGGTCAGATTTGATTGGCGCAGAGCCGGGCGTGGCAGCAGGCCCTGAATCCGCTAGAGTGGAATTAGCGAATATTTCCGGTTGATGCGTTCCTTTTTCCATTTGCGGCTTCCCTCTCTGTTACGCGGCAATGTGCTGGTGCTCGGCAGCCTGGGAGCGGCATTCGGACTGTCGAACTTTCCCGACAACCGGCCAACGCTCGCCATGATCTTTCCGGTGCTGATCGCGCTCGCAGGTACGGTGGAGACCTTCCGGTGCCTGCGAATGCGATGGAGTTTTTATCATGGCGCCGTGATGATCAGCCTTTATATGGACGCGATGGCGCTTACCATGATTGTGTTCCTTGCGGTGTATCCCTTGACGTCGCGCTTCCCCTAGTGCGGCTGTCCGTTGCGCCGCTAGGGGGTCCGCACCGTTCTGCGCTCAATGCGCTTCTCGTGCTTCCCTACAACAAGCCTCTGGACATAAATACCCGGCGTGATCACATGGTCTGGCTCAATCTGGCCCGGTTCGACCAGCTCCTCCACTTCGGCGATCGTGATTCGCGCAGCGGTCGCCATCATCGGATTGAAGTTCCTTGCGGTCTTGCGGTAGATAAGGTTGCCCATGCGATCACCCTTCCACGCCTTGATAAGGGCAAAGTCCGCGCGAAGCCAGCGTTCCAGCAGATACGCTTTACCGTCAAATTCGCGCGTCTCCTTGCCTTCCGCGACCAGGGTGCCGACGCCTGCGGGAGTATAAAAGGCGGGAATGCCGGCGCCACCTGCTCGAATACGCTCCGCCAAAGTACCTTGGGGCACCAGCGTGAGCTCCAGAGTGCCAGCCAGCACGCGTTCTTCCAGCAGCTTGTTTTCACCTACGTAGCTGCCGATGTGTGAGACGATCATGCCGGCCTCCAGCATACGGCCCATTCCAAAGCCATCCACACCCATGTTGTTGCTGATGGTGTGCAGGTTTTTGACGCCCCTGCGCACCAGTGCGTCAATCAGGTTCTCCGGAATTCCGCAAAGCCCAAAGCCCCCAAACATTAAGGTGGCCCCATCGGAGATGTCGCGTACCGCATCGTCTGCGCTAGCCCAGACCTTATTCATCGATTCCATCCCGCCGGATTCAGCAATTCCCTTGCAGGGAACTCTGGAGGATACCGCAAGCTGTTGACGCCAGCCAAAAATGTTTCCTTCGAAGTCGCCATGGTCCAGGGGTATCCGCTGCGGCAGTGATAGGATGCTGGCTAACACCGAAGAACGCTTTCCTGGCCTTGTCGAAGTTGAAATAGACCACTTGAAGAGGGAGGGCAAGATGCTTAGGGGATTTCGGGATTTTATACTTCGCGGCAATGTCGTCGATCTAGCCGTCGCGGTCGTCATCGGCGGCGCATTCTCCGGGATCGTCACTGCTCTGGTCAGCGACATCATCAACCCGCTCATCTCGGCGATTTTTAAAAAGCCGGATTTTTCCTATCTCACATTGCATGTGCATGGCGGTGTGGTGCAGTACGGCTTGTTCCTCAATGCCGTCATCTCGTTCTTGATCATTGCCTTTGCCATCTATTTTGGCGTGGTCTTGCCGGTGAGCAAACTGCTGGCAAGGTTCCATAAACCGGCGCCGGTCGCGCCACCGGCCACCAAACCGTGTCCGGAATGCCTGAGCGAGATTCCTCTGGCGGCCAGGCGCTGCGCCCATTGCACGCAGGCGGTCGCGTAACCTGCGAAAATTTCATCCGCAGGGATCGCACGCTGCCAGACGCTTCAGGACGCATGCGGTCGCGGTGAGCGCTGCAACAAATTAGAATAGGTACAGCAGGACCACAATGAGGTGAATGTGACAGAACCACGCGACAATTTCGAGCTGCGCAAACTGCCAATGATGCCAATCCGCGACATGGTCATCTTTCCCTATATGATGACGCCGTTTGTCGTGGGTCGTGAATCGAGCGTACGCGCGCTGGAAGAGGCGCTGACCGGAGATCGCAAGATTTTCCTTGCGACCCAGCACGACGCAGGACAGGACGAACCGACGCCGAAGGACATCTACTCCACTGGCACAGTGGGAAACATTGTGCAGAGCGTCAAGATGCCAGACGGCAACATCAAGGTGCTGGTGGAAGGAATGGAACGCGCCAAAGCCACGGAAATCGTGGACACGGATGGCTTCTTTATTGCCACCGTGCGCGTCAGCACCGCCGAGCCGCACACCACGAAAGCGACAGAGCAGGTGATGCAGCGGGTCTCCGGCCTTTTTGAGCAATACGTCAAACTGCAGCAGGCCCTAAACCTGGAGACCGTGGCCGCGGCAGTTCGAATGGAAGAGCCCGGAAAACTGGCCGATACGATTGCCGCCAATCTGCAGCTTCCCATTGAGGAAAAACAGCGGCTTCTGGACATCTTCGACCCGGAAGCGCGCCTGAATCATCTGGTGGGCGTGCTGGAAATCGAGATTGAGAAGCTGAACATGGACCGCAATGTCCAGTCGCGCGTGAAGCGGCAGATGGAGCGCGCGCAGAAGGAATACTACCTCAACGAAAAGATCAAAGCTATCCAGAAGGAACTCGGACGCGGCGAGAAGAGTGAGTTCGACGAACTGAAGAAGAAGATTGAACTGGCTGGAATGCCGAAGGACGTTTTCGACAAGGCCATCCAGGAGTTGAAAAAGCTGGAAGCGATGCCTCCCATGTCCGCCGAGTCGACGGTCTCGCGCAATTATCTGGACTGGATGCTGGCTGTACCGTGGAAGAAAAAATCCAAGGAAATCCGTTCCATTGAGCATGCGGAAAAGATCCTGAATACAGATCATTACGGCCTGGAAAAGATCAAGGAACGCATCCTGGAATTTCTGGCCGTGCGCCAGTTGGTGAAAAATCCCAAGGGTTCGATTCTTTGCTTTGTCGGCCCGCCGGGCGTGGGGAAAACCTCGCTTGGCATGTCCATTGCGAAGGCCACGGGCCGCAAATTTGTCCGCATGTCCCTTGGCGGTATGCGGGATGAGGCGGAAATCCGCGGACATCGCCGCACGTACATTGGCGCGCTGCCCGGTCAGATCCTTCAGTCCATGAAAAAAGCCGGGACGAAAAATCCTGTTTTCATGCTGGATGAGATCGACAAAATGGCTTCGGATTTCCGCGGCGATCCGGCGTCGGCGCTGCTTGAAGTCCTGGATCCGGAACAGAACTCATCGTTCCAGGACCATTATCTCGACGTCGAATACGATCTCTCTCATGTCCTGTTCGTCGCAACGGCAAACGTCCTGCACACCATTCCTGCGCCTCTGCAGGACCGCATGGAAATTCTGCGTCTGCATGGATACACGGAAGACGAGAAGCTGGAAATCGCCAAACAGTACCTGCTCCGCAAGCAGCGGGAACAGACGGGGCTCAGCGACAAGAATCTTGTATTCACGGACGAAGCCATGCTGGAAACGATTCGCTCCTATACGCGCGAAGCTGGCGTCCGCAACCTGGATCGTGAGATCGGAAATGTGTGCCGCAAAGTGGCGCGCCGTGTGGTGAAAAATGGCCCCAAGCACAAGGAGGAAATCACTGCCACCAATGTGCAGGAGTTTCTCGGGCTGCCGAAAGTACGCCACTCGCTTGTGCACGATAAGAATGAAATCGGTCTTGTGACCGGTCTGGCCTGGACGGAGGTCGGCGGCAGCATCCTCTCGACCGAGGTACAGGTGCTTGACGGTAAAGGCAAGCTCACCCTGACCGGACAGCTCGGGGAAGTCATGCAGGAGTCGGCTCAGGCGGCTCTGTCTTACCTCCGGAGCCGCGCCCACCATCTTGGGCTGGCGCGCGACTTTTACCGCAGCCTGGACATTCACGTCCATGTACCAGAGGGCGCGATTCCGAAAGACGGTCCGTCCGCGGGCATTACTCTCGCAACCGCGCTGGCCAGCGCGCTCACGCGAATTCCAGTTCGCCGCGACATCGCCATGACTGGAGAAATCACGCTGCGTGGCAAGGTGCTCCCCATCGGCGGACTGAAAGAGAAGCTGTTGGCCGCGAATCGAGCCGGAGTCTTTGAGGTGATCCTTCCCGCCCAGAATAAAAACGATCTCGCCGATGTTCCGGAAAAGCTTAAATCAACAATGAAGGTCCATTTTGTGGAACAGATGGACGAGGTTCTGAAAGTAGCACTTGAGGGTCCGCTGCCGGAGATTGCCCCGGACGATCCCGGCATTCTTGTGAACGTGGCGAACGCACCCGGAACCTCGGAGATCGTATCGCATCAGTGACCGAGCGCAAGGCCACCAAGCAGAACAGGCCCGGCATTTGCCAGGCCTGTTCTGCTTGCTACAAAAAATTCCAAATCTAGCTGACGAGTTTCTGAATCGACCGCTCGATCGTTTCTTTGGGAACGAAGCCGACGATCTGATCGGCTACTTTGCCGCCCTTAAACAATAGCAGAGCCGGAATGCCCCGGATCCCGTAGCGCATCGGCGTCGCGGAATTGCTGTCCACGTCCATCTTCATCACTTTGAGCTTGCCCGTGTACTGGGTAGCAACTTCGTCCACAACTGGCGCAAGCGCACGGCACGGACCGCACCAGGCCGCCCAAAAGTCCACCAAAACGGGTTGGGGAGATTGTAAAACCTCTTTTTCGAACGTTGCGTCGTTCACTTCATGTACTGCGTGACCTGCCATTATTCCTCCTTATGGATTGCACGAGCTGATCAAAAAGTGGCCGACCAGCGCGAACTGACCCTGAAGCTGAGATGCCGGCTTTATGGTTCGGACCAACCCTTCACAATACAAGATGATCGAGGGCGGCAATTGGTCGCAAGGATGGTTTCGTGTGAATTGAGCAGCAGAGACGATCCTGCGCAGTGGAACCTACCGGCTAATGGGGGACAACCGGGCGGAAAAGCTACGCAAAAGGAAAAGCGCCCGGATCTATTGAAAGATCAACGGGCGCAAGAGCAGCCCTCCCCCAGAACTGCCCCTTGAAAAAGAGGTTATCGGGCGGGCCGTCAGTTGTAAAGAAATCTTGAGTAACTGAGATGTGGTTACTCAACAAATAGATGGCAGACAAACTTCACCAACAATCGACTCTCGATGTTTTTCCCTGGTTCTCAAATTCGCAGAAAACCACCTCGACACGTTCCAGCCCGCCGAGCTTATTGCGCAGGAGACGCCGCAATAAATCCTCGTTCAGAGACCGCTCCACGATCATTAACACGCCCGGTCCAGCTCCACTGAGCGCCACGCCCAGCAGTCCTTCTTCTGGCCTGATCTCCTGGAGCTCAGGTAAGAGCGGACAAATCGCGCTTCGATAAGGATGATGCAAACGGTCGTGCATGGCAGACCGCAGCAATCCGCTGTCGCCCGCAGCGAAGGCTGCGACAAGCAACGCCGTATGCTGCAGGTTGGCCACTGTGTCAGCCTGGCTGTAACGGCCTGGCAGGACTTTGCGCGACTCTTCCGTACGAACCGCCTCGCGGGGCAGAACGAGCACTGGACGCCAACGCGGCGACACGTCGAACCGGGCGACACTCACCTTTGGAAACATCACGCTCGCCGACGTCCCGGTCGCAGGCGCAGAAAGTTCGTGCGGGACTGCCGAGACCGTCATCCCGCCGAACCAGCATGCACTTACATTGTCGGGGTGGCCCTCCAGATGCGCCGCCAAGGCAACAATTTCGTCCCCGGACAAGTTCAACTCTCCAAAATGGACAGCGAGCGCGATTCCGGCCAGCCGGGCAGCCGCGGAGGAGCCGCAGCCCATCCCCAGCGGGATTCCGTTCCGCACGCAAAGGCGCAGAGGCGCCGCTGCTTTTCCGTGGAGCATCGAAACGTGCCTGTAAAGCTGCAGGATCAGGTTTTCCTCCATCCTGCCGCACGCCACAGCGTCCCGGCCGGTTGCCGAGAGAGTGAAATCCGGCGCAGCCTCCGCTTCAATTTCCAGGTGCAGATTCAGCGCGACCGCTGCCGTATCAAAGGCTGGACCCAGGTTCGCGGAGGTTGCGGGCAGCTTGAGATGAAAAACTTCTCTCAACTCCCCACCGCCGCATCCAGGACCCGCATCACTGCCTCCACAGAAGGATCCAAAGCGATCGGCGAAGTGGCCAGTTTGCCGGCCTGCATTCTCTCCTCCGGCGGCATTTCGGCAAGTTCTTCCCTGGACAGCAGTCCGCCGCGATGGAAATCGATGGTGTACTCAGGATCTTTCAACGTATGCCCCGTCAGCAGTAGAACCACCTTTTCCCGGCGTTCGATCTTTCCCTGCCGCACAAGTTTCTTCAATCCTGCCAGGGTGACAGCGGAGGCTGGTTCACAGCCTACGCCGTCCGCGCCAATCTCCGCTTTTGCCAAAGCAATTTCCTGCTCGGTCACCTGCTCGCACCAGCCGCCGGTGCGCTGCAGAGTCTTGACCGCCTTCTGCCAGGAGGCTGGATTCCCAATGCGAATGGCGGTCGCCCGGGTTTCCGCCTGCACAGGGTCCAGATGCTTTCCCCCATATTGCAGAAGACTTGTAACAAGCGGATTGGCTCCCGCTGCCTGAATCACGCTGATGCGTGGCAGGCGATCAATGAGTCCCAGCGCCAGCAACTCGGAAAATCCTTTGCCCAGAGCCGAACTGTTTGCCAGGTTCCCGCCAGGGACAAGAATGTGGTCGGGGACCTGCCAATCCATTGCCTCCGCCATCTCCGCCGCCGGTGTTTTCTGACCCTCCAACCGGTACGGATTCACTGAATTGAGCAGATAGACCGGGGCGCGGCGCACCAGTTGCGCCAGCACGGCTACACATCCATCGAAATCCGTCTTTAGCTGGCAGGTGACCGCTCCATAATCGAGGGATTGCGAGAGCTTGCCCCACGCGACTTTGCCCTCCGGGATCAAAACCAGCGCTCCCATGCCGGCGCGCGCGGCATAGGCAGCCATCGCAGCGGAAGTATTTCCCGTTGAGGCGCATGCCACCCAGGGAAATCCGCGCTCGTGAGCGACCGACAGCGCGACCGTCATGCCTGTGTCTTTGAAGGACCCAGTCGGGTTCATCCCCTGATGCTTGGCAGAGAGATGGTCGATTCCAACCGATTCCGCGCAGCGCGGGAGCGGATACAGCGGGGTGTTCCCTTCCTCCAGAGTCACTGCATTCTGAGAATCCTTCAGAACGGGCAGCAGTTCGCGGAACCGCCATACACCACTGCGGTCGAGCGGGAGATGGCTGGCGCGGCGTTGCTTCCACACCTCCGGCCATTCCGTCCGGCGCCCCGCGAGCATGTCAGAATATTCCACCTCTAACAGACTTCCACAGTCGCGGCAGCGAAAGTCTTCCGCCGCTTCCGGACCTTCCAGAGTAGACGCGCAGCCGATGCAACGCAGATAATGCGAAGCATCGACTGCACCTTCCGTTGAATATTTTTTGGGTTGTGCACCCATGGATACGCATAGCCTATCA
>DAHVZT010000067.1 GCA_027323885.1 Acidobacteriaceae bacterium | reverse complement strand
CAGACCACATCGTACGGCGGCGCGGCCGCAAGCACAGCATCGAGCGCGTCTATGTTGGCGTGAATATCGGAAAGAATGAGGGCGCGCATATTGGCAATTCCCGGATGGCCGGGCGCAACGTAATCATGCTACTCGCTGATGGAAACCGCAGCTTCCGGGGTGCGGGCAGAAATTTATTTTTTTGGACGGCGATAGAACGGCTGAGGCACAACTCGCGCGCGGACATTCTGGCCGCGAATTTTTACTGCCAGTTCTGTGTTCACTTCGCTGTGAGCGGCTGGGACATAAGCCATCGCAATGTTCTTTTTAAGAAACGGAGCAGGTGAGCCGCTGGTCACGATACCGATTTCCTGGCCGTCCACAGTGCATACCGGGTAGCCATCGCGCCCAATTCCTCGTTCCACCATTTCAAGCCCAACCAGCCGCCGCTGCGGGCCGCCGCTCTTCTCAATCTGCCGGAGCGACGCCTGACCAAGGAACTCCGGCTTGTCCAGCTTGCAGAAGCGGCCAAGGCCTGCCTCAAACACGTTGGTCCGATCGGTGATTTCGTGTCCGTAGAGCGGCATGGAGGCTTCCAATCGCAACGTGTTCCGCGCGCCCAGGCCGCAGGGCAGAATCTCGAATTCGCGGCCTGCTTCCAGAATCTCATTCCATACGCGGACCGTGGTCGCTTCGTCGGATGGGATGTAGATTTCAAAACCATCTTCGCCGGTATATCCGGTGCGCGAGATCAGTACATTGTGCAGTCCACAAACGCTGCCCCACACGAAATGATAATTCTTGATCGCTGCCAGATCGACGGAGGTCAGTTTGCTCAACACAGTGAGCGCCTGCGGCCCTTGAATCGCAAGCTGCGAATAATGATCGCTGTAGTCGCTGACATGGCAATGGAAACGCCGGGCGTGCTGCTTGATCCACGCGAAGTCCTTGAGCCTGGTGCCTGCATTGACCACCAGCAGATAGTCATTCGGACTGAACTTGTGGACCAGAATGTCGTCCACGAACGTGCCCTGCTCGGTCAGCAGCGCGGAGTAGTGCGCCTGCCCTTCAGAAAGTTTCGACGCGTCGTTCATGGAAACAAATTGGACGGCATCGAGCGCTTCCGGCCCGCGCAGTTGGATTTCTCCCATGTGGCTGACGTCGAACAGACCGGCCCGTGTGCGCACGGCCATGTGCTCGGCGATCAGGCCGGAGTATTCCACCGGCATATCCCACCCGCCGAAGTCGACCATCTTCGCACCGAGTTGTCGATGCGCAGCATTGAGAGACGTTTTGCTGAGAACCGGAGTTGCTGACGAAGTGGACATTAGACGGAATCCTAGTGACCGGAATGAGAACCCTCTACGGTAGCACCCGCATTTTTGCAGGGTCAACTGACACTCTTTTCCAATACAAGATGAGCCTGAAGGACAGGATTGATTCCAATAGAAGATGAGCCTGAAGGAGGAGTCATGCTGAGGATTGAAGATCAGCGTGCACGAAGCGGAGAAGTTGAGTTTGGAGCAGATTCGTTTGC
>DAHVZT010000039.1 GCA_027323885.1 Acidobacteriaceae bacterium | reverse complement strand
AAGAAAAATCCAGACACTCCCGCGCCGGTTGCCGCCCCCGGGTAATCCGGCTCTTCGGCTTCGATCGGGTCAACGCCATGCTGCAAAAGCCCATCACCGCCGCCGAAGTCGCCACTGCCGCCGGGGCCTTCGGCCAGCAGGAGGACATTCTCGTGCTGCGCATTGTCCGCGATGCCAACCCGGTGGCTCGAATTCCCGTAGTACCAGCTTTGGCGATGAGATGATATGGGGAACGCCCCTGCGCCATCGCAACCACAGGAATGGCCGCGCGCCCGCATCTGCTGGATACGCGTACAAGCGAGAAATTCCCCGCCCTCGGTGAATCTCTACGGTAGTTTTTTAATCTTCGTTCCCGGCGGGATCTTCAATTCAAACTGTTCGTCGCCCAGGGGATGGTTGAACGTCAGTTTCACGATTGTCAGCGTAATCTGGTAGCCGTCGATGGGCCGGTTGATCACGATTCTGGTGGGATACTGGATTTGATCGAACGTCTCATACTTGCTGTACAGCGTGCGCGTCACCAGCACGCCATGCGCGTCATACTCATCCCGTTGATAGGGAAGCAGGTCCGTTCGACTAATGTGGATCACGCGCTCCGGCAGCAGTTCCTGGCTATTCCCCTGGCGTCGCAGGATTCCCAGATCGTAGTCCGGCTCCTCGATTAAATGGTGGGAGTGCGGGTCGCGCGCAACGCCGGTATCGCTGGTCACGTAGACCAGATCGTTCGGCCCAATTTTTCCAACCAGCAGGGAATTGTAAAAGACCGTGGGCCGCAAATTTTTCAGCGGATTTTGCGAAGGAGTTATCACCGAACCGGACCCGGTGATGGCCTCGTCTTTCGGCGGAATCAGCAGAGTGAAATTCCTTCCGTCGCTGGCCATGTCGAACGCCCGCGTCTCCACCACCGGCAACAGCCCCAGCACCCGCAGCATCGATGGCTGACGGAGCAGAATGTACCCGCGCACCGACGTGTAATCCGTCTCCTTGCCTTTTGCGGCTCCGCCGACGGAAGCCTGGAACAACACCGTCGCGTTCATGGAATGGATCGCATCGTACCGCGCGTTCAGCGCCTGAATCAATTGCTGCGCACTGGCGCTCATCACCACTCGGGGCGCCTGCGGCCGCTCCAGAGTCAACGTGTGTTTCAGGCAGCCGCTCAGCATCAGCACCGGGAAAGACACAAGTATGACCAGCCATAGGCGACCATGGCCGCGCCGACGGTTGCCGTGTTGAATTCCGAACTCGATTTTGCGAAAAATAGCTGCCACTCGCTCCAGATTACCTGCCGTTCCCTTGTGGTTGTGACGTTTGTTCCTTGCGATACGCTGCAACATTTTTCTCGTGTTCTTCCAGCGTGGACGCAAAGCGGGAATGGCCCCGATTCGCGGGATCGCTCACGAAATACAGGAAATCCGTCTTGGCCGGGTGCATGGCGGCCTCCAGTGAGGGAATCCCCGGATTGCAGATCGGTCCGGGAGGCAACCCCGCGCGTGTATACGTGTTGTACGGAGATTGGGCCTTCAGATCGGATGCATGAATCGTTCCGCGGTAGCGATTTTCTAGCAAGGCCGCGTAAATGACCGAGGGGTCTGTGTCGAGCGGCATGTTTTTGGCCAGGCGATTCTCAAATACGCTTGCCACCAAGGGCCGATCGCTCCCCACTGGCGTCTCCCGCTCGATCAAGGACGCCAGAATCACTGTCGCGGGGATATTTTCGGTCAGTCCCAGCCGGCGCGCCTCCTGGCGAAAATGCTCCACCATTTCCCCCAGGATTTGTTCCGGCGTCATCGTGGGAGCCAGCCGGTACGTGTCGGGGAACAGATAGCCTTCCAGACTCGGCGCTTTTGCATCCAGGTCGCGAATCAGGCCCGTGTCCTGCTCTTCGGCGGTCAGGAAGGCATCTCGTGAACCGAGGCCCGCCTTGCCCACCGCATCGGCAACATCAAACATGTTGTAGCCCTCGGGGATGGTGAGGGCAATCGTGTACACATCTCCGCTGCGCAGGCGTTGATAGACATCCAGCATGGGCGCTGGATGATCGAAGCGATACACCCCCGCTTTCAACGTGCCCCGCTCCACCCGCGCGACCAGGTCGAAGGCAAATCGGTTGCGAATGATGCCATTTTGTTGCAGCGTCCACGCAATCCCGTTGACCGATGTGCCCGGCGCAATCGTCACCAGCCGCGCCGTCTCAGGCCCGAACGGCAGGATCAACAGGTAATATGCGCCTGCGGTGGCCAGCACCAGTACCAGAAGAAACAAGAGAAAAACGCGCACGTCTGCCACGGACTCCAGGAGATCGAAAAAAGCTTGTCTCTAGTATTGTAGGCGGTACGCGCCACTTTCAGACCGGGCCTCCTTGCATTTCGGGTACCATCACACTCGTGGAGCAGGTCCCGTCCTCGCAAATCGTACCGCCACCCGTCCCGAGAATCCTCGGCCTCGACCACGGTGCGCGGCGCATAGGTGTCGCCATTTCCGACGAACTCGGTCTGACCGCGCAGCCCTTGCTGACCATCGTTCATACCAATCCGCGCAACGATCTGCGCTCCCTGGGCCGCCTGCTGCGACGCTATACCTGTGCGGAAATTGTCCTTGGCTGGCCCATTCATCTCTCCGGCGACCGCAGTCCGCGGGCCATCGCCGCGGAAAAATTTGCCGACAGCCTGCGCGCCGAATTCCAACTTCCCGTCCACCTGTGGGATGAGCGTCTCAGCACCGCCGAGGCCCATCGCCATCTCGACGCCACCGGTCGCGGAGCGCGCGACAGAAAAGATGTCATCGATCAGGTCGCCGCCGTGCTCATTTTGCAAAGCTGGCTCGACGCCCACCGCTAGCACCGCCGCGAACGTGGCCCTGCAAATCCCAGCCTGGGATAAGGTGGACACAGCGGCATCTTCTTCCGCTCTCCGGCCGATTCCCTGCGATCACGACTCCGTCGGTACACCTCTTCCTGTGTCACCAGCGATAGACGGTCAGATCGTCCAGGTACACAGTGGAGGAACCGCTTGCGCCCAGCCCATCCACCTGGAAGTTGGACAATAACGTCGGACCCCATCCCAGCGCGAAGGCGGATGGTACCGTGGCGTTTATCGCCGATTCGACGCCATCCAGCCACACGGCTTTGTAGGTGACTACGCCAGTGCTGGTGCGGGAATAGGAGATCTCAACGTGATGCCAGGCATTCCTGCTCCAGCTACGCGGGTTGCAGGCCGCCGTCGAGTGCGCCCAATGATCTTTCGGGGCCTCGGGAGTTCCCAGATTCTCCGTGTAATCCCACGTGCTGGAGTAGCCATCACACTGCACCCCGAAGATCACGGTCTGACCGTTGGACATGGTTTGGTTGATATCTATTTCCAGATTAGCGATGTCAGTGGCGGTATTGGTTAGATACACCCACCCGTCATAGAGGAAGTTCGTTGCCGTTGGATCGTCTCCGAAGGAGACCGAATATCGAACCCCGCCGTAGTTGGCGTACGTGCTGACAAACTCACGCGGGATCCCACTATGGGATGGCGAAGCTAGGCTCATCGTTCCGCTCGAACTGCCGCTGGTGCCGCTGTCATGGGTTCCATTCCAAGTGTCCAGCATCTGGATGCCGCTGACGCTGACGGCATCCAGGGGAACAACCGAAGTGTCAGTTGCCGGATCGTCGATGGCCCGGGTCACTTGCACGACGACATCTGTGACGCACACCGCGCCCCTGTTGCCCCACGACTTGACATGCACCGTTTGCGTGCCCAGCGAAGCTGACACTTTGCTGTTGATGGAGGTGCTTCCTTTCAGGATCGTGGTATCCGAACTGTTCCCCAGCGAATAGCCCATGGAAACGATCGGTTGATTCGAACATGCTGTGGCATACGCCACCAGGGCAAAGGGTGAGGTAACGCTCTCCCCTCCCTGCGGACTGTTGATGGTGACGTTTGCAAACGCAGGCACTGTACACAAGAAAGCTATCAAGATAGAGTAAGGTAGGAGTTTCATATAATTGCCTCCGCACGTTTATTTCCACCACGTGCTTGTTGTGGTTTTGCGTTGTGCTCCCGGCGCCGCTGGCGTGTCGGCTGGGGGAAGCGTTGTGACGGGAGTTGAGGGTTCCGCTCCCGGACGTTCGCAAAACGGCCCGCTCCCGGCAAAAAAAACTGCCGGAAGGTGACCGAATGCGGTTGCTTGAAAAGTATTGGTAATGAAATAGTAACCTCAACAGGGCTACTGGTAACCATTATTGCGGTTACGAAAGTGTAAACTTTGAGCCCAATCGCTGCGGAAGAACGAGGAAGAAAGTCAGCGCGGCTTGACCGGGCGGTTTCCTCGTGGAGTGGAGATGGACGTACGGCCTGAGCCTTGCCCTGTGTCTTAGTGGACTGAAAAATTCCATGGGTTCGGGTCAGACTTGCTTTGTGCCCGGCTACTGCAAGCGTCGCCGCGATCCGTTCCCGCCGCGTCGGCCCAACATGCGTTTGGATTTGCGCGCGCATGTGTCAGCTTTGACCCGCGCGGGCTAGCCCACGCAAGTCAACCCCGCGCGACACACTCCGCTCGACCGGTATAATAATGAAATTGCAACAAGCCGATGCTGTGGCATCCCCTTCTCAGGGATTGCGCGTGCCTCTTGCTGTATCTATAGCGGTCCCGGATGGTCTCATGACGGAACATATCAAGAAGCAACTGGAAGCTGAGATTCGCCAGCTGGAACATGAGCTGACGCACGAACTTCCACTCGAAATCAAAAAGGCCGCCTCCCTCGGTGACCTCAGCGAGAACGCCGAGTATCACATGGCCAAGCAGCGCCAGGTGTTCGTAAACGCGCGCCTGGGTCAGTTGAAACAGCGTATGGCGGAACTCTCGCTGGTCAATCTGTCGAACATTCCCCGCGACCGCGCCGCGTTCGGCTCCAAGGTGCTGGTTTATGATTCTTCCAAGGACGAAAAGATTGAATACAAGCTCGTCACCAGCGAAGAGTCCGACGTCAGTAAAGGTTTGATCTCGACCACATCGCCGATCGGCCGCAGCCTGGTGGGCAAGCAGGTTGGAGATACCGCCACCGTCGTCACCCCCAACGGCAATCGCGAGCTGGAGATTCTCGAACTCGTCACCATCCACGATGCCAAGGAGTAATCGCATCGTGCAGCGGCAAGATGCCGAAATGGCGGAATGAAATGACCTGGACAAGCGCGTTCGGTAAAGGTTGCGGCTTCATCCTGCAGAAGATCGTGAATGGGCTGTCTCTGACGCGAATTTCACCCAACATCCTCACCTTCATGGGCCTGGTCATCAATACAGGCGCGGGCTTCCTGTTCGGCTACGCCAATGCCCAGAACAATGTCCGCATGTTCATCTATGCCGCGCTGGTCATCATCGGCGCGGGCATCTTCGACATGGTGGATGGCCGCGTCGCGCGCCAGACCCAGCAGGTCACCGTCTTCGGCGCCTTCTTCGATTCCGTCATCGATCGCTACTCGGACGTCGCGCTGTTCTTCGGCCTGCTCGTGTACTACGCCCGCGCGGATCGCCTGTTCTACGTTTTCCTCGCCGCCTTTGTCATGGTCACCTCCCTGATGGTCAGCTACACCCGTGCCCGCGCGGAAGCCCTCATCGGCTCCTGCAAGGTCGGCTTTATGGAGCGCCCCGAGCGCGTGGTCCTCATCATTCTCGGCGCCCTCTTCAATCGCTGGGGGGCGATGGCGCCCGTGCTCTGGGTCCTCGCCGTACTCTCCACCATCACCGTGATTCACCGCATTCGCTATACCTACGAGCAAACCCGCCATCTCGCTCCCGTGCGCTGACCTCTCGATCGAACGACGCATTCGATGTATTTTCACGGATAGTGGAATGTCATGGGTGCCGCATCCCAGCGTAGCTAGCGTGGGATAGAGCGAAGCCCGCATTACAGTATCAGTGAAAACGCATACGGTATGCTTGCAGGCATGCCAGGGCAATCGCATGAACGCCATGTGAGTCCGAGGAGTTGAGCGCGGTAGTTGTCGGAGGTGGCGGCGATGAGGCGTCGGGCCTTAATGCCGCCTTTTCGTTGGACCGGATCGAGGCGGATGAGATTGAGAGTGATGTGTTTAAGCACGGCCAGGTTGTGAGCGGCCGCGCGAGTGCGGGCGCGCATCTGGTCGTCGTTCAACGACACATCCATGCACCAGTGCAAACGGTTCTCGATGGACCAGTGGGAGCGGATGGCGTGCGCGATGCGCGTGGCGTCGGGAGCCACGCTGCCGATATAGAGGCGCTGTTCGCGGGTGGTTTTGTCGCCGATCGTCCGTTCCGATTCCAGCACGGCGAAGCAGCGCAACCCTTTCCACCGTTGGGGCTGGTCGAGGCATTCCAGTTGATCGAACACGTAACAGCGGCGCGTCTCCAGCCGGCCATGGTCCTTGTCCACGGTCTCGGTGAAGGAGTGCGGCGTGGGACTGGAGGGATGGGCACGAAAGCTGCGCCAGAAGTCCTGGATCGATTCGGCCAGCTTCGGCTGATTGTCCTTGACCGCCAGCACGTAGTCGGCCCCGCGTTGCTGCATGGCCGCGGCAATGGCGGTCTGGGTGCCGATGGCGTCGATGGTGACGGTGCAGCCGGTCAGCGCCAAGGTGGAAAGCAGCTCGGGAATGGCCGTGATTTCGTTGGATTTCTCCGCCGTGGCCCGCTGCCCCAGCACCAGTCCGGCCCCGGCGGCAAAGGCGGAAACCAGGTGCAGCGCGGTGGCGTCCACTCCGCCCGAGCGGCGGCTGGTCTTGCCGTCGATGGCCACGATCTCCGCTCCCAGAGCGGGCAAAACG
>DAHVZT010000038.1 GCA_027323885.1 Acidobacteriaceae bacterium | reverse complement strand
TCTTCATGTTAGGAAATCCCGGATTCGCTTATAGCCGCACGCCAGAGACCGAGTATCAGGTCAACGATCACGTCACCTACGTACACGGGCGCCATACCATCAGCACAGGACTGGACTTCAACCACGACAGCGTGAGCGACTTCGAATACGGCAATTTCCGCGGGACCTACGCCTTCACCAATCCGCAGAACTTCGCTCTGGTCCATGAATTGTTCTACAGCCAGAGTGGCGGCAATCCTACATACTCGTTCGCCGTGCCGTACTACGGCTTTTACATTGATGACAAATACCAGCTTTCAAAAAATCTGACACTCGATCTGGGCCTGCGGGAAGATTTTCAGGTCTATCCCCAGCCGGCGGAAAATCCGGCCTTCCCCCAAACAGGCAAATTCCCAAATCGCTACAAGCGCTTTGCGCCCCGCTTCGGCTTCGCGTGGTCCCCACGCGCCAAGACCGTGGTGCGCGGCGGATACGGCGTGTTTTATACCGACCTGAACGGAGTGAATTACGAGAACTCCGCGTTATCCAACGGCCTGGCGTCGCAGCAATCGAGCGTCTTTCTTTTCCAGCCGCCGATTAACGCACCGGCATTCCCCAATCAGATCAACAACGCAAGCCTGTTCGCGGCATCGCCTAACATTTCCGTATTCTCGTCGAGTCTGAGACCGCCGACCATTCTGGAAAGCAATCTGCAGATCGAGCAGGCGATCGACAATCAGACCACGGCCAGCGTTGGAGTGGTCTGGTCCCACGCCGACCACTTGATTTCTTCGAGCGCGTACGACATGAACCTGATCAAGCCTGCGGGAAAAACCACTTATATCGTCTGTCCCAAAAACACGCCAAATACCGCCGGCACGTGTTCAGGCTCAAGCTACGTCGGGCCGAACCTGGACAGCGGCCTGCTGACTGAAGGAGCGATCAATCCGAAGCTGGGCCAGATCAACGCGCTGATCAGCCCCGGACACAACAATTACCTTTCGTTGATTTCGCAGTTTACCCGGCGTTCCAAAAACGGCCTGGCGGTTCTATCTTCGTTCACCTATTCCAAGAACATGAACTCCAACGGCGTGGATTTCAACGACCAATTCAATTTCTCCAATACACATTCGCCCTCGACGCTCGATCAGCGCATTCGGCTATCTATCTCGGCCGTATACCAGCCGGTAACCACCGGGATCGGCAATCCGGCCCTTCGCAGATTGGCTGAGAACTGGATCATCAGCACGGTCATGCAGTTCAATTCCGGACGCCCCTACACGGGAACGCTGAACGCAGCCTGCACCGGAATCAACCTGCAGAATTGCACCGGAGCCGGCGACAACCTGAACGACAGCGCTTTCAACGAGTCAACCTCAAACACTGCGCTCGGAATCGCGGGTGCCGGACCCTCTCCGAATCGCGAACTCGACTCCTACTATGGACCGTGGATCGATGAAGGCGATCTTGGCATTGAACGCCGTTTCACGTTTCATCGCACACAGTACATTTCCTTTACTGCACAGGTTTTCAACATCACCAACCATCAGAACTATTTCGTGCAGGCGCAGTCCGGCGTGCAGACACTGCAGTACAACCCGGTCGGACCGACCTGCGGCGATGGCGCCTCCGTCAACCAGACCTGCTACCTGATACCGAATACGGCTGCCCAGGCTTCCACAAGCCCGTTTGGCCAGCTGGAATCCATCGACCAGCTCAACCCTCCGCGCGTCTGGCAATTCGCCGCGCGTTATACATTCTAAGTACGGCCGGTTTCAATCCCGCCTGGAGCTGAATGCCCCGGCGGGATTTCTGCCCAAGCGCGATTGCTGCGCTGTGACCGGATGCAAACGAGACTCATCATGCAGAAAAGCGCAGTTTCCATCCCCGAGTGCATCCGAAAAACCAGGGACGGCAAGCCTCTATGTACCGAGGAAATTGCCGCGCTGGTGCGGGGCGCGTCTGACGGCTCGGTGCCGGATTATCAGCTTTCCGCGTGGCTCATGGCCGTTACTCTGCGTGGGATCACCACACCGGAATTGCAGACCCTGACCACGGAGATGCGGAATTCCGGGGAGCAGTTCGATCCCTCTTCCTTCGGGAAGTTCGCGGTCGACAAACACTCCACCGGCGGTGTTGGCGACAAGACGTCCTTCATCGTGGCTCCCATGGCAGTGGCCGCGGGTCTGCTGGTCCCCATGATCAGCGGTCGCGCTCTTGGGCACACAGGCGGAACGCTCGACAAACTGGAATCCATTCCCAACCTTCGCACCCGCTACACGCTGGACGGAATGCGGCGGCTTCTGGAGCAGGTGGGCGGCTGCATTGTCGGCCAGAGCGAGACGCTGGCGCCTGCCGACAGAAAGCTTTACGGATTGCGTGACGTGACAGCGACGGTGGAAAGCGCGGACCTGATCTGTGCCTCCATTATGAGCAAAAAGCTCTCTGCCGGGCTGAACGGTCTAGTTCTCGACGTGAAGACCGGCTCGGGCGCATTCCTGAAATCTCCCGCTCTGGTGGAGTTTCTGGCCGCGCAGATGGTCGCCACGGGTGAAGCCGCTGGTACGCGCACTGTGGCATTGCTGACGGACATGGAGCAGCCGCTTGGCGCCATGTCAGGTAACGCGGTGGAGATGATTGAGGCCGTTTCCGTGCTGCGGAACGAACGCCACGCGCTGAATGAGGATTTGCGCGCCTTGTCGCTGACACTGGCGGCCTGGATGCTTTTTCTGGGCGGAACGGCGCCAACCGTGGAGGCTGGCGAAGAAGCAGCCACGCATCTGCTTGCGAGCGGGAAGGCGCTCGAAACCTTCCGGAGCATGATTGCTGCGCAGGGCGGCAACCCTCGGTCCCTGGATGATCCGGAATCTCTGATTGCCGGCGCGATCCGCACCAAGGTTCGCGCGCCGCGCGGCGGCTTTGTATCTGGTATCGACTGCGAAAAAGTGGGATGGGCCGTACAGCGCCTGGGCGCGGGCCGCGAACGTGCGGAGGACAGCGTTTCTCCGCTTGCCGGAATGGAAATCCACGCAAAACTGGGCAGCGAAATCCGGGCGGGAGAACCGCTTTGCACTCTCTTTGCCGATAACGCCAGCCGCTTCCCTGCTGTGGAATCCCTGCTTCTGGAAGCTATCTGCATCGGAGACGAAGCTCCGAACAGCCGGACTCTTGTCGGAAAAATTATCACGCGTGAGAATTGTTCGCAGATCCTGCAACGGCCCAGGCCAACGGCATTCTTCTGACCTTATGAAGTGTGGGAGAAGATTTCTTGACTCCCATAGGATTTGATCCGGACGTACAACCGCTCGCCACTGACCAACTCTGGAGGCAACCCACTTGGGCCGATGGACAGGAATACTTGGCTTGCTGTGCATGCTGTGCATCGCCTACCTGTTTTCCGACGATCGCCGCGCCATTCGTTGGCGCACCGTAGCCTGGGGTCTATGCCTGCAGGTTGTGTTCGCGTTCCTGGTCCTGCGGTGGAGCGTTGGCCAGGCCGTCCTGAATGCCGCGGGCAACGGCGTCAACACGCTGCTGGGCTACTCCTTCGCGGGCTCCCGCATGGTCTTCGGAGACCTGGGACGGCATCGATCTCCGGAAGGCATGATCTTTGCGTTTCAGACTTTGCCAACCATCATTTTCATTTCCGCTTTTTTCGCGCTGCTCTACTACATCGGCGTCATGCAGATGCTGATCCGGTTCTTTGCGCGGCTAATGCAGATGACGATGCGGCTGAGCGGCGCGGAAAGCCTGAACGTCGCCGCCAGTGTCTTTATGGGTCAGACAGAAGCGCCCCTGACGATCCGCCCTTTTCTTCCGGACGCGACCAATTCCGAACTGATGACGATCATGACCAGCGGAATGGCGCATGTTTCCGGCGGCATCATGGCAGCGTACATTCTGTATGGAATTTCCGCACAGCACCTGCTCGCCGCCGTCATCATGACCGCGCCCGGAACCATTCTGGTTTCAAAAATGCTTGTACCGGAAACGCAGTTCCCGGCTACGGCCGGTCACGTTCACATGCCGCCCGATGAAGAGCACAAAGGTGAAAATCTTCTGGGCGCCATCGCACGCGGCACCATGGACGGAGGCCGCCTCGCGTTCAATGTCGGCATCATGTTGATTTCGTTCCTCGCCCTGGTCGCAATGGTTAACGGAATTTTTGGGGGGCTGCACAACTGGCTCGGACTGCACCACATACCGTTTCCAACCAGTCTGAACGCCGTTCTGGGATTTCTGTTCGCGCCTGTGGCCTGGCTGATTGGGATTCCCTGGCATTCCGCCGCGCTGGTGGGAAATCTGCTTGGCACGCGGATGGTTATCAATGAACTGGTCGCCTATTCGATTCTTGGAACCCAGAAGGCGGTGCTCGATCCGCGCTCCTTTACCATTGCGACTTTCGCGCTGTGCGGGTTCGCGAATATCAGTTCCATCGGGATTCAGATCGGCGGTATTGGAGCGCTGGCCCCGAACAGGCGCAATGACCTGGCGCGATTAGGATTGCGCGCCCTGCTTGCGGGCACCATGGCCAACCTGATGTCGGCGGCAATCGTTGGAATTCTTATGTAGGATTGCGTTTTGCTCCTTCAGGCGGCGTTCATTCCCAGCCAATCTCGGCATCCAATTTTGTAGATTTGGACTGGCGGTCGCGTTGCCGCGAAACTATGGCGTGGCGGCCGCCGCGAACACAATCCATGCAAAGAAAGGTCGCGTTTGCGAAGGAACTGGCTCCCTCTCCTTCTACTCATCCTGGCTGCAGGGTTCACCCCGAGCACCGGGTTCGCATCCCCGGCAACGTTTGTCACTGCGCTTCCTGTTGCGCTCGATCAGATCCTGGCCCGGATGGACGCAAATACTTCCATGGCAGCCTCCGAACTGGAGTACGCTCAGTTCCCTGTCAGCGTCGCTCTCGGAGCGACATCGTCTCTCGCCCTGTTTGTGACGTTCCAGGCCAGTCTTACTTCTCTCAAGCAAAATGGCCAAATATCCACTTCGAGTGGAATGAACGATACGCTTGTTTTCGGCCGGTACACGCTTTATAAAAAGGACTGGCCGAACGGCACCCTGCGCCTCGCGCCGCTTGCGGGCGCTTACCTTCCAAGCGGAAGCAACACGCTTTCAAACTCCAGTGGACTGCTCGCCGGGCCTTTGCAGACCGGCACAGGCACCTTGGATCCCTATGTCGGACTCACGTTCGGCGCCAATACGGCTCGATACGGCGCTGCGTCGGATCTGACCTACAGATGGAACCCAGCTGCCGCGCACGGCGTCAGCCCTGGAGACATTCTTCGCGCGGACGGGGAGGTGGAAAGACGCCTGCTGCCGGTTCATTTGCCTGCAGAGGGGCTTCCCAAGGAACTTTGGTTTGTGCTCGAGACCAACCTGATCAAGAACAGGAGCGGAAAGCTCGACGGTCGCCCAGACCCAAACTCCGGCGGGTTTACCTGGAATGGAGCTGCGACGCTGCAGTTGCCCACTTTGCGATGGGAGCTGGGAATGGGCGTTCTGCTGCCGATCGTGCAGCAGTTCAACGGAACCGGAGCAATACGGGAAAGCAAAGGACTGATTACTTTTTTTGAATTTTATCTGTCTGCGCCTTCCTTGAGCGGTGTCCGGAGGAAGCTTTGAGGATCGCAACGCCGAAATCAGCGTCTTGCAGGGATGTTCTCGCTATCACCATCCTGGCCTGTTCAGGTATGCTCTGGCCTTCTGCCGCGCTCGCCCTGCCGCAGCCCGTACCGGCGGCGTCCCTGGCGCAGACCAAGCCCGCCAACGACAAATCCTTCCAGCGGGTTACGGAGCAATTGAGGGGCGTTTTCTCCCCGCGCAGCTTTTTCAACATCCTGGTGCGAATCGACAAATTGCCCGGCGTGGTTCGGGCAAAATTCGACCTGAAGAAATCTCAACTGACCCTGGATTTTCTGCCGGGGGTCGTGGTTTCACCTGAGGAGATCCGAAACGTAATGGTGGACGCAGGATATACACCCGGACCGTTCAAGATTGAGAACATCCCGGTGAGCGCCCCACCCGATAACCGCCCAGGGTGGATCAACATCAAGCACCCGCGCTCCCGCTCCGCGTTTGTCCGCTGGCTGGAGATCAATTTTTAGCCGCAGGGGAACGTGGGCCTCAGCGCTCTATTCTCCGTACGGCACCCAGATGTTTTTCACCTGCGTCGCGTGGCGCAGATACATGCGTCCCTCGCCCTGAGTGGAGTCAAACCAGTCAATCGCACGGCCTTCATTGGTCCAGGTCTGCTTCAGGTTGCCAATGGAAGCAGCCTTGACGCGCGCCGCCCCTTGCGCGTCGCCGAAGTACCAGAGCGCACTTACGTTGTCGTGTTCGGCAAGCACTTTGCTTAGCTCCGCGGGCCGCCCCGCTACCAGGTTGACCACGCCTCCGGGCAAATCGCTCGTGTCCAGAATCTGGTAAAGGTCGCCGATAACAAGCGGATATCGCTCCGAAGGAATTGCCACGACAGTGTTCCCCATGGCGATGGCTGGCAATACCAGGGAGACCAACCCGAGCAGCGGCGCGTCTTCCGGACAGACGATTCCCATCACACCGAGAGGTTCATGCATAGCCAGCGTCACGTTGCGCATCGGCGGTGTATGCACTGCACCGTCGAATTTGTCGGCCCATGCGGCGTAGGAGAAAATCCTTTCGATCGCGGCAGCAATTTCGCGCTCTGCCTGGTGGCTTCCTGTGGACCGGCCCAGCGCCTGCGCAAGTTCGCTGCGGCGGTACGATAAATTCTCCGCTATGTAATAAAGCACCTGCGCGCGACCGTGTGCTGTGGTGCGCGCCCAACCTTCGGCGTTGCTGGCGGCTTCCACCGCGTTGCGTATGTCCTTGCGATTTCCTAACGGCGATTCGCCCAGCAGCGACCCGTCCGCCGCGCGTACCGGGAAGCTGTAGCCGGAGTCAGGACGCGCTTGCTTGCCCCCAATGTATTGCTTTACGGTCCTGTCGAGTCCATCCCATCGCGAACGGTCCAAAACATCGTGGTCCTCTTCGCCTTCTTCCGTCTTCTTCGCCCCAGGAGCCTCAGAACTTAGTAGTGGAGCATTTTTCAGCCATGTCGGTACCAGGTACTCGTACATACCTTCGCGTCCGCCTTCGCGCCCGAAGCCGCTTTCCCGATAGCCGCCGAATCCGCAGGACGCGTCGAAGAAGTTGGTCCCGTTGACCCACACCACTCCAGCCTTCAGGCGCGAAGCTACGTCGAGCGCCACGTTGATGCTTTCGCTCCACACGCTCGCGGCCAGGCCGTAAGCGGAATTGTTCGCGAGCTCGACTGCTTCGGCCGGAGTGCGGAAGCTCATCGTTACAAGCACCGGCCCAAAGATTTCCTCCTGCGCGACCATGGAAGACGGATGCACGTTGGTCAGCAGGGTGGGCGGAAAAAACAGACCCTTTTCGGGGAGCTGCGAGTTCGACCGCCAGCACACCGCGCCATCCTGCACTCCCTGATCGACCATGCGGCGCATGCGCTCAAGCTGCACGGGGGCAACAATCGCGCCCACGTCGATGGCTTTGTCCAGCGGAGCGCCGACACGGAGAGTGTCCATGCGGGCACGCAGTTTGGCAATCATCGCATCATACACGCGTTCCTGCACCAGCAAACGGGACCCGGCGCAACACACTTGCCCTTGATTGAACCAGATGCCATCCACCACGCCTTCCACGGCGCTGTCGAGATCCGCATCATCGAAAACGATAAATGGAGATTTGCCGCCCAACTCCAGCGAAAGTTTCTTATCCGTCCCCGCCGTCGCCTTGCGAATAGCGCGGCCTACTTCGGTGGAACCAGTGAACGCGATTTTATCCACATCGCCATGTGCCACCAGAGCTTCGCCCGTCCGTCCGTCTCCGGTCACAATGTTGACCACACCCGCGGGGAGCTCGATGGTCTGGCATATTTCTGCGAAGGCCAATGCAGTCAGGGGGGTGTATTCCGCCGGTTTCAGCACCACCGTATTTCCCGCCGCCAGGGCCGGAGCGATTTTCCAGGCCAGCATCAGCAGCGGAAAGTTCCAGGGAATGATCTGGCCGACGACCCCGCAGGCTGAGTAGCCGGGAAATTCCTCCTCCAGCAACTGGGCCCATCCGGCGTGATGATAGAAATGCCTCGTCACCAGCGGGATGTCGATATCGCGGCTTTCGCGAATCGGCTTGCCGTTGTCCATGGTCTCCAGAACGGCCAGGCGGCGGGAATGCTTTTGTACCTGGCGAGCCATGGCGTACAGATACCGGGCGCGAGCGTGCGGACTGAGCGACTGCCACGGCCCAAGCGCGGAACGCGCGGCCTGCACCGCGGCGTCGATGTCGGCAGCGCTGCCCTGCGCCACCGTGGCCAGAACCTCTCCGCTGGAAGGGTCCGCCGTGTCGAAGGATTCACCGGCAATCGGAGCATGCCACTCGCCACCGATGAAGTGTCCAAAGCTTCGGCCATGTTGCTCCAACCAGAGCAAAGCCTCTTTGGCATCCTCCAGCGCTGGCCCATACTCCATCGTTACGTATTTTTCAGCGACAGTCATAGCTACTCCAGGATCAGGCGAGGGGATGACGGTGACCGGCGGAATACCGTCCGGTCGCGAAGTGTTCCAACTGGCGCTCGATGTCGGCCAGCATTCCGCTGGCGCCGAAGCGGAAGTGGGATGGCTCCAGCCATGGCCGGCCGAGTTCCTCTTTCATCAGGAAAAGCCACTCCATGGCCTGCTTGGCGGTACGCACACCACCGGCCGCCTTGAAACCCACCGCCATCCCGGTCTGCTGCAAGTAGCTGCGGATCGCACGAGTCATGACAAGGCCGACTGGAAGCGTCGCATTCACGGGCTCTTTTCCGGTGGAGGTCTTGATAAAGTCCGCACCCGCCATCATTGCCACCATGCTGGCGCGTCCCACATTTCGCAAGGTCATCAGATCGCCGGTTCCGAGAATGACCTTCATATGCGCCGAGCCGCAGGCGTCCTTGAACGTTGCGATTTCATCGTAAAGGGCGTGCCAGTTGCCACCCAGCACGTGGGCGCGCGTGATGACAATATCAATTTCCCGCGCACCCGCTTCCACAGACCGGTGAATCTCCGCCACTCGCTCCGCCAGCGGGGAGAGTCCGGCGGGAAACCCGGTGGAAACCGCAGCCACCGGAATTCCGGTTCCCTCCAGCGCGCGAACAGCGGTTTCGACAAACGCGTGATAAACGCACACAGCGCCCACGGTCAGGCCAAGCTCATGGATCTTTAACTGATCCATGAGACTCGGCTTAAGCGGCTGCCGAGCCTTGGCGCACAAGCGCCGCACCCGCTCTACCGTGTCGTCGCCGGCCAATGTCGTCAAATCGGTACAGGCGATGGCGCGCAACAGCCAGGCGGCCTGCCATTCCTTTTTCACCGTGCGCCGCGTGATCAGCGTCTGTGCGCGACGCTCAATGGCGCTGGTGTTGGCGCGAACGTCCTCCACCCAGTCCAGATTGAGCGGAGTTCCCCTATTCGGTCTGTACGAATCCGCAGCAGGTGCCGCGGGAGGTAGCTGGACGCGTTGTTCTGGTTCCGTTTCACGAACTACTTTGGGAGTCATCGGGGCGCGCTCCTCCTGCTATTTCACAATTTCAGCCACACCGGCCGTTTGCCAGCAGTGCATCCACTTCAGAGCGTCGCGGCATGGAAGGCGCTGTTCCAGGCCGGGTGACGGAGATGCCCGCGGCCGCACAACCAAAGCGTACCGCGCTCACGACATCCATACCTTCTGAAAGGCCAACAGCGAAGCCGCCATTCAGAGCATCCCCCGCGCCGGTGGTTTCCACCACTCTCCCGGCGTTGAATGCATCCACACGCGCAGTCAGTTGAGTGTTCTTCACCAGCGCTCCGCGATCTCCCAGTGTAACCACGACATTTCGCACGCCGCGCGCCAGCAATATTTCCGCTGCATGCTCGGCCTGCTCCCAGGTTTGAACGGGAAGGCCAGTCAGCGCAGTCGCTTCGCTCTCGTTGGGCGTCAAATAATCACACAGCTCCAGCAGCGAGTCCGGCAATGCACAGCCAGGCGCGGGATTCAGGATGGTCGGAATTCCGTGCCGTTGCGCCACCTTCAGCCCGTGCTCCACCAGAGGGAGTGGCAATTCCAGCTGCGTCATCAAGCAGGCAGCGGAGGAAATCTGGCGTTCCGCCATGTCGATCTCCTGGAGGGTCAATTCATCGGCCGCTCCCGGCACTACAACAATGGCGTTTTCTCCTCTCGCCTCATCCACCACGATCAAAGCGGCTCCTGTCGAGCTGCCGGCGGACTCGAAAAGGAAATCCGCATGGACCCCTTCCGACCGGTGCGTCTGCCGGGCAAGCGCGCCAAAATTGTCGTTCCCAACCTTACTAATGAAATATACATCTCCGCCCAATCTGGCGGCGGCTACGGCCTGGTTGGATCCTTTGCCGCCGGGGCCCATCCGAAAATCGGCCCCACGGAGAGTTTCGCCCCATGCCGGCATCACAGGAGTGCGAAACGCGAGGTCCATGGCAAATACTCCCATGATCACAATTGGCTGAAATGACATTTCGGCGCCTCGTCGGATGAAATCTGGTGAGATACAGCAGACGGATGGTTCACGATCACCTGCCAGCTACGTTGATTGGCCACGCGGGGTGCAATCGCGGCACGTGTCGATCGGAATGCCTCCCCCTACGGAAATTTCTTTGCAGAATCCCCTCCGTGCCAGATAAGATTAGCAGCCGATTGCAAATCTGCTCCGGCAACCGCCATTTCCTGAAAGAACCCAAGCATGTTTGTGCCGCATAGTTTCGCAGTTGCGCTCGTCATGATGGTAATGAGCACGCTTTGCTGGGGTTCGTGGGCCAACACTTACAAGCTGACCCCGAGCTACCGCTTTGAGCTGGCGTATTGGGATTACTCCATTGGAGTCGTCCTCACATCGCTCTTCTTTGCTTTCACGCTGGGATCCACGGGAGGCAGGGATAGCTTTGCACACAATCTGCATACCGCAGCAGCAAGCAATCTCGCTTACGCCTTTATCGGCGGGTTCATATTTAACATTGCGAACCTGCTCCTGGTCGCGGGCATCGCGATCACCGGGCTGGCAGTGGCGTTTCCCCTGTCTATTGGAATCGCACTGGTAGAAGGAGTGGCGCTTAGCTATGCGATTCAGCCCAAAGGAGACCCTGCGCTCTTGACCCTCGGCGTCTGTGCCGCCGTGCTTTCGGTCATACTCGTTGGCAAAGCCTATGGCAATCTGCCGCGGCAGGATACCTCCGCATCCCGCAAAGGCGTCCTCATCTGTATTGTTTCTGGCTTTTTGATGGGCGCGTTCGCTCCGTTCAACGCACGCGCGCTTACCTCGGCTCATCCGCTTACGCCGTACAGCATCAATGTTCTATTTTCCATGGGAGCGCTTGCCGCCTGTGTGGTCTTCAACCCGTATCTGATGAAGAGACCTCTGACAGGTACTCCTGTGGCGTTTTCCGGTTATCTTCGGGCCACCCCGTGGCAACATGCCATGGGTCTGGCAAGTGGAGGGATCTGGGGCGTGGGCATGATCTTCAATCTGGTCGCTGCCAGTCTGGTAGGCATGTCCATTTCCTACGCGATCGGACAAGCTTCGCCGATGGTGGCGGCGATTTGGGGCGTTTTTGTTTTTCATGAATTCAGACACTCTGGAAAACGCGCCAGGTTTTACCTTGCGGGAATGTTCGTCTGCTATCTGCTCGCATTGGTCCTGATTTCACTGTCGCGTTCGGCCTCGTAACATCTCGTCCTCGCTAGCCGAAAGTGGTGTATTGCGGCGCGGGTCTTTTGTATACTTGCATTTCGCATCGAGGTCACCATGGATCAGCAGACTATGTCCCCCGAAAAGATGAAATCCAGCGAGGTGGTTGAACTCACCAAAAAGCTGAATTACGGCACCTGGCGCAAGCAGAAAAGCTGGAACCCGCTCCACGTCGTCGATTCCGAGGGATGCTATTTCACGGACAGCTCAGGCAAGCGGTATCTGGATTTGTCGGCCCAGCTCATGTGCGTCAATCTGGGACATAAGAACCAGGCTGTTATCCAGGCCATTGCGGAGCAGGCGCAGACCCTTGCGTATATCGCTCCGTCCCACGCGACAAATATCCGCGCCGAACTGAGCGAGTTGTTGCTGGATGTAGTACCGGCAGGTCTGGTGAAATTCTTCTTTGCGCCATCCGGCACTGAGGCCAACGAAGCAGCCTTCAAGATCGCTCGCTTGTACACGGGCCGCAGCAAAATCATTTCACGTTACCGTTCGTACCACGGCTCGACCATGGGCTCGATTGCAGCGACAGGCGACCCTCGCCGCTGGCCTGCGGAGCCGGCAGGAAAGGGCCAGGGGACAATTTTCGGGCCGGAAGTGAACTGCTACAAATGTCCAATTGGGCACACTTATCCCTCCTGCGATATCGCCTGCGTCAATTACATCGAGCACATGATTCAGCATGAAAGTGACGTGGCCGCAGTACTGGTCGAACCCATCGTGGGCACCAACGGAGTTCTTGTCCCACCTCCGGAATATCTTCCCCGCCTGCGGGAAATCTGCGACCGGAACGGCGTTCTGCTGATTGCCGACGAAGTGATGTCAGGCTGGGGACGCACCGGAGAATGGTTTGCTGTAGACCACTGGCACGTGAAGCCGGACATCCTTGTAACTGCCAAGGGAATCACGTCGGCTTATGCGCCGCTCGGGCTATGCGCAACCACGGCAAAAATCGCGGAATATTTCGACGATCATCTCTTCGCCCACGGCCATACCTATGAGGCGCATCCGCTCACGCTGGCTACTGCGGTCGCCACCATCCATGAAATGGAGCGGCTTGACCTGGTTCGCCGGGCACGGGAACTCGGCCCCTATCTCGGAGCCAAATTGAAGCGGCTGGCGGGAACGCATCCTTCTGTAGGAGAGGTGCGCGGCCTCGGCCTGTTCTGGGCCATCGATCTGGTGAAAAACCGAAGCACAAAAGAGCCGCTGAACACGATGCGCGAAAAAATCGAAAGCATGCCGCTCGTCGTCGACAAAGTTGCAGCGGACATGATGGCTCGCGGCGTTTCTCTGCAGGCTTGGATCAGTCATCTGGTAATCGCACCGCCGCTCATCATTACGGAGGAGCAGATCGACTTTGCCGTAGATGCTCTGGACCAGGCGCTCAGGATCAGCGACGCGGCTGTTCAGTAATTCCGTCAGAAGGTGATGGGCGTGTTGATCCACAGCAGGACCGCTTCTTCCGTGGACGCGTTGAACCACCTGTGGCCCATATTACTGTCGAACCAGAAGCTGTCACCTGCCTTCAGAATGTGGCACTCCATTTCGTCCAGCCAGAACTCAATGGTGCCCTCCAGCATGTAAATGAACTCCTCGCCATAGTGGGAGTACGCCCCATCGCTTCCAGAACTCGGCGGCACGCGAAAGATCATGCACTGAAGCATCCTTGTGCCAAAGGAAAGCAGTTCCATGCTGACATTGCTATCGGTACTGAGAACGCGGCGATCCTGAGGACGGACAAGCCGGTTCGCGCGGTGCGGCAGATCAAAAAATTCCAGCACGGTCGTGCCGTATGCGGCGGCCAGGCGCTGCAGAGTCGCAACGGAGGCGTTGGCGCGGGAAAGTTCGATTGCGCTCAGAAAACCTCCGGAAATCCCGGCTTTCTGCGCGGCTTCCACAATTCCGATTCCGCAGCGCTTTCGCATGATCCGCAGGCGCTCGCCTAAATTTTCCTTACCGCCCGGTTTTCTTTCTCCTCCGGTTTGCTCCTGCCGCTCCCTGTTCTTTCCGGGGCGCGAACCGGATTTGGGCGCAGTGCCGGTGCTCGAAGGCGTTTCCACTTCCGGAGAATGACTGTCCAGCATCTGCTTGATGCCTGGGACACCGATCTGCTTCACATCCCGCAGGTATTTGATGCGCTTCAGCAGTTCCAACATTTCCGATGTATAAAGACGGAACCTGCCATTGCTCCGCGCGGGTGTGACCAGGCCAACGTTCTCCCACACCCGCAGCGTCGAGGAGCTGACGCCGAGCACTCGCGCGGTTTGGCCTACCGTCAGAAATCCGGCCGGATAGCTTCTCGGTTTTGAGGCCGCGACCTTCGACTTCTCCGGTTTCCGCTTGCGTACTGCGTTCTTTGGGCCGTGCAATGGTTCGCCTCTTCCACACCGCGGAATTGCGCCTGGGATGGTCGATTACGTTTGCATCAGCAATCTAACACGGCAGCTGTATTTTTCTAAAACCAGCGCGTCATCAGGACTTTCTGCTCGGTGTAGAAGTAGACGGCGTCCTTGCCGTGAGCATGGAGGTCACCAAAGAACGAATTCTTCCATCCCGCAAACGGGAAAAAGGCCATGGGAGCCGCGACTGCCATGTTCACGCCGACCATGCCGACTTCCACGCGCGTCTGATATTCCCGTGCGGCCTTTCCGCTCTGGGTGTAGATGGTTGTGGTATTGCCAAACTCGCTCGCGTTCACAATTTCGATTGCGTCGTCCAAGGTTTTGGCGCGGATGACGGAAAGCACCGGGCCAAATATCTCCTCCCGCGCAATTTTCATCTCGGGCTTCACCTGATCGAAGATCGTCGGACCGACAAAGGAGCCGTTCGAATCGCCGATTTGGAGCGCTCGCCCATCGCAAAGCGGGACCGCGCCTTCCTCGATTCCCTTTTCGATGTAGCCCAGGATCTTTTGGCGATGCTCTGGGCCGATGACCGGTCCCATGTCCGTGCCCGCCTTCGATCCGTCCCCGACGCGCAAGGCGCGGGTCTTGTCTACCAGCAGCTTCAGCAGCGGCTCAGCTGCCTCGCCAACCGGAACAACGACACTGCCTGCGAGACAACGCTCGCCTGCGGCCCCGAATGCGGAGCCCAGGATTGCATCGACGGTTTTTGGCAGGTCGGCGTCCGGCATTACCACGAGATGGTTTTTTGCGCCTCCCAATGCCTGCACGCGTTTCCCCGCGGCCGCGCCAGCCTGATAAACCAGTTTGGCGATTGGAGAAGACCCGACGAAGGAGATGGCCTTGATCAAAGGATGGTGCAAAAGCGCTTCGACGACCTCCCGGCCACCATGAATCAACTGGAACACGCCTTCAGGAATTCCGGCTTCAAGGAGCAGTTCGGCGGTTCGGGTCGGCGTCATTGGAACTTTTTCCGACGGCTTCAAAAGAAAAGTGTTCCCGGCGGCGATGGCGAACGGAAACATCCACATGGGGACCATCGCTGGAAAATTGAACGGAGTGATGCCGGCACAGACTCCAAGCGGCTGGCGAATGGTGTGGCAATCAATTCCCTTCGCCACTTCATTCAAGGAGTCGCCCATCATGAGCGATGGCATACCGCAGGCCACTTCCACCATCTGAATAGCGCGTTTGACCTCCATGATGGCGTCGCCGGCGGTTTTTCCGTTTTCACGCGTCAGAATTCCGGCAATCTCCTCCGCATGTTTTTCCAGCAGGGTCTTATAGCGGTACAGCGGCTGCACGCGATCCACGACGGGAACCTGCCTCCATTCCAGGAAAGCCTGGTGCGCGATCCTGGCTGCGCGGTCCACGTCCGCGGCAGTCGCGTACGGCAGAGATGCGATCACGCTGCCGTCCGCCGGGTTGATGACAGGATGGGACGCAGCACCTTTCGGCGTAATCCACTCTCCTGCGATGTATGAAGCGACGCTTGCGACTTCCGTTTCTACCGGGGTCATACTTGTTCTCCTAAAAGTGCGTGGGCTGGTTCCGCAGCGGGCGTACGGGTCATCAGGACGAGATACAGCAGTCCTGAGATTCCGAAGCCCACAAACCAGGCGTAGTTGTAAAGCCAGCGCAGGCCCGGCGCGACCAGCCCTGCCAGAGCGATGGCGATGCCTCCTGCCAAGGCGGCAAGCGCGCGATAATTCACGCCATTGCTGTACTCATAAGGACCTTGACGGCGATATAACGCCTCCAGATCGAGCGTGCGCTTCCGGACGAGGAAGTAGTCGGCGATCATGATTCCTGCTATGGGTCCGAGCAATGCGGAGTAGCCAACCAGCCATCCGAAGATGTAACTCTGAAAACTCCCGAGCAGTTTCCACGGCATCATCAGAATGCCGATAATCCCCGTGATGAAACCACCTGTGCGAAAAGAAATCCGGCGCGGATTGAGATTGGAAAAATCGTTTGACGGCGAGACCACATTGGCCGCGATGTTCGTGTTCAGGGTGGCGACGAGCAGCGCAACCAAAGCGATGGAAGCCACGACCGGCTCATGAAATTGCCCCAGCAGCACGACCGGATCCCAGATGGCGTGGCCAAACAAAATCACTGAAGCCGAGGTAACAGCCACGCCAATGAAGGAGTAAATCGTCATTGCCGGAGGCAGTCCCAGGGCCTGTCCCACCATCTGCGACTTCTGCGACTTGGCATAGCGGGTAAAATCCGGGATATTCAGCGCTACCGTCGCCCAAAAGCCCACCATTCCAGTGAGCGACGGAAAAAAGAAGCGCCAGAACTGCGCGGAGGTTTTGAATTGGCTCGGAGTTGACAACACAGGCCCAAGTCCGCCCGCTTTCCGCGTAATCCAGACCAGAAGCAGCAGGCCCACACCCATCATGAAAGGTGCTCCGGCACCTTCCAAAAACCGGATCAGGCCGATGCCG
>DAHVZT010000011.1 GCA_027323885.1 Acidobacteriaceae bacterium | reverse complement strand
GGATCAAAGACTCTTCGCCTTTCGATTTAGCGCCATCACGTATTTTTCCGGAAGCAGCTTTCTCTGCATTTGTCTGTCGGTAATGACGTGTGCCGTCTCACCTTCCGCAAGCAGTGTTCGATCGCTGGCGCGTAGAATTCGATAGGCAAATTTCAGGATGTAGCCGCGCAGCACGGTGGACGTTGTTTGGATGAGAATCTCGTCGTCGTAACGTGCCGGGGCTTTATAGCGGCAGGTCGCCTCGACCACTGGAATATGACAATCGTCCTCAAGCTCCATGCTCTTGTAATCGAACCCTGCCTGGCGCAGGAGCTCCACGCGACCGATCTCCATCCAGATCAAGTAATTTGCGTAATAGACAACACCCATCTGGTCTGTTTCCGCATAGCGTACCCGCAGGCGGGTTTCGGCGGCGAAGGGCAAGGACCCAGCCTGTGCTGCTGGCAACGGTTCCGGCATTTATTGTCGCTCCTTCCGCGACGGCCACACCGGCGCCCTCTTGGCCAGAAAGGAAGCGATGCCCTCGCGAAAATCTTCCGTCTCGCGCGCCTTGGCATTCCACTCGACGGCGGTGGCAAGCTCTCGATCGAGCCGTTCTTTCGACTGAATAGAAAGGAGTCTTTTGGTGGCCCGCAGCGACTCTGGACTGTTCTGCAACAACTGCTGCGCCAAAGCCTCGGCACGCGTCATCAATTCGGCCGTATCCAACACTTCATTGACCAGGCCCAATCGCTTTGCTTCATCGGCGGCGATCAATCGCGCCGTCAGCAACAGGTCTCGCGCTTTCTTCTCCCCGATCTGCGGAATCAGAAAGGAAGACACAATCGCCGGAATAAAGCCGATGCGCGCCTCCGTATACCCAAACCTCGCGTGCGGAACCGCAAGGGTGAAATCGCAAATTGTCGCAAGCCCCATCCCACCCGCAATCGCGTGTCCGTTCACCGCGGCAATCGTAGGCAACGGAAGGTCGTACAACGTGCGGAACAGCCGGGCGATGCGTTCGGAATCTTCCCGCTGCTGCTGCGCGGACTGTCTCGACAGCGTCTGCACATGATCCAGGTCAAGGCCCGCGCAAAACGCGGTTCCCGCGCCGGTCAGGATTACCACTCCGGAGCTGCGTTCGGACAACTCCGCCAGCACCGCGATCAGTTCGCCTATTAGCAGAGGGTTGAGCGCATTGCGGCGATCAGGCCGGTTCAGTGTGATGGTTAGGACGCCCTCGGCCTCGCTCACCCGCAGGGTACTCAGATTCATGCAAACTCCCGGTGCGCCACTCGATTGCACCGCTTATCGTACCGGGAAGGACTGCAGCGCGTCATCTTTTCGTTCCGTGCTTCCCAGTGGCTCTGTGCCGGAACCGTGAGTTACAACGCGGTCGATCTCCGGCACGAATTCAATTTCCACGCTCCTGACGCCCTCATGCAGACGCTGGTCGCCGGAGGCCGAGGACTCGCCGGAGATCGCGTAGGCGACCGCCGCGCCAATCAGGGCGGGAATGATGAAAGCATGGCCGCCTGTCGCCTCCGCAACGAACACCACCGCTGCCAAAGGCGTCTTGTATCCTGCGGCGATAAAGGCTGCCATACCGACGGCGGCGTACAACTCCGCGGAATGGCTATGCACGATGGATTGCGCAAATGCCGTGCCAAAGCTGCCTCCCGTTAGAAACAGCGGGACGAACATCGCGCTGACGCCGCCGCTGGCGAGAGTGAACAACGTGGCGGCCAGCTTCATGACGCCAAAGAAAATGAGTTCCGGAGTGCCGTGGTGCCTGGCGAGAATTTCTCCCACAGCATCGTAGTTCGGGCCGAGCGGAGTGAGCCGGCCTGGGAACAATGTCACGAACAGCCAGCCGCAAACACCGGTCAAAAATCCTCCCAGGGTGAGTTTCGTCCAGTGTGGGACATTCCAATTCACCATGAAAACGCGAGCGCGGCGAAACGTAATGGTATAGACCATCGCGATGAGCCCGATCATCAGTCCGAGCACCGCGGACCAGACCAGATCGCGTCCGGTGAAGGACGTCTTGCTGGAGAAATTGAACAGCGCATTGCCGCCCAGGAAAAATGCCATGGTGACGTACGAAATCACAGAGGCAATCAGCGAAGGCAGCAGGGCTTCGTGGGCAAGATCGTCCTTGTAGGGCATTTCCAGTGCGAATACCAGTCCCGTCATGGGAGCGCGGAAAACGGCGGCCATACCCGCCGCAGCCCCGCTGATTAGCATGATGCGGCGGTCACGCGGTTTGAGCCCAAACCGCTGCAACCGGGTCCACAGGTAAGAGCCAATCGCTCCTCCGCCGTAGATGCTCGGTCCCTCCAGGGCCGCGCTCCCTCCAAACCCGACCGTCGTAATCGCGGCGATAATCTTTGGAAAAAATGGCCGCACATCGATCTTGCCCTCATGCTCGTGGTACGAGCGGATGATCTCCTCGGTCGAATGTTCGTCGGGATCGGGCGTAAGAAATTGCATGATCAGCCCGGTAATGGCAAAGGCCAGTGTCAGACTCGGGATGATGGCCCAGTGGTGATGCAGATAATAACGAAGTACCGGCGGCCAGACCTTGTCCAGAATAATGACCGCGACCGCAGTAATGGTGAGGCCGGTGGTCAGCCCGATAATTGGCGCAATCAGCAGCCATTTAGAAAGATTGCGCGCGTAGGTTGCTCGCAAATCCTGGTGTATGAGCGAAAAGTATCTGCGCACAAGCGGATGCTGCCAGATACGTGGTCCGGGCTGTGGCCCCCGCGTGGATTCCGGAGTTGGACTCATCGGGCCGGCCCCGCGACTGCCTTGCTATGTTCTGGGAGCTTACTGCGCACGGCATCAGGCCGCAATACGTTCTGCAGCGCATCGATCAGGTGTGGCGCTCTGGAGCCCAGTTCCTGCAGGTGGACCTGGGACAAACGGCTGAGCACTTTTCGACCGTGTGCCGTTACCTCCAGTCGAACGCGACGGCGGTCCTGCGGGTCATCTCTGCGGCGCAACAGGCCCTCCGCTTCGGAACGGTCCACGAGTTCCACCACCGTATTGTGCTTTAGACCCAATCTCTCCGCGGCGAAGCCGATGGAAGCAACCTGTTCCGCCGGAGCGCCGGCCAGCGCTAAAAGCAGTTGGTGTTGCTGAGGCTGCAACCCCGCTTTGTGCGCCGCCTCCTCACTGGCCGCGAGGAAAAGACGTAGTTGATGCCGGAACTCGGCAAGAGAACGATAAAGAGACTGTTCGGATTCAGGGGGCAGGCTGGTCTGGAACATCGCATCACGAGTATATCGTGATGCGACATACAGTCAAAGCCCAAATTGCTGAACTGTCGCCCCGTACTTTCGAGCAATTTCCCGCGTCAGCGCGCTGACTGGGGCGAGCGGCTGCAGGGGTGGGAGTACCGCGCCCGCGTTTCGCAATGCCTCGAGTGCCTGCTCCGTGGCAATGTTCCCAACCAGCGCGTCCTGCGCGAAGGGACATCCACCGAGCCCGCCCATCGCCATATCGAAGCGGCGGCAGCCTGCGTGAAACGCCGCGGAGACTCTCTCGGCGGCCTGGTCAGGACGGGCATGCAGATGCACTCCGATTTCCACGTCATGGCCTGACGCCAGCACAGCGGCAATTACCCGCTGAATTTCGTCCGCGCTGGCTATGCCCACCGTGTCGGCAATCGAAATTTGGGTCACCCCAATTCCAGCAAGCAGGTCGCATGCGTCGACCACTTCATCCACACTCCAGACATCTCCGTACGGGTTCCCGAAGGCCATGGAGATATAAACCACCAGCTCCAATCTTGCCCGGAAGGTCAACTCCGCGATCTTGTCGAGCACATCGAGGGATTCTTCCGGGGTCTGATTCTGATTCCGCGCAAGAAAGCTGGGGGAAATTGAATACGGAAAGCCCAGCGTTGTTACAGCTTCCGTGGCGATGGCTCGTTCCGCTCCTTTTTCGTTCACGACAATTCCAATGATTTCGATCTCCTGTGGCGGCTGCAGCAGTCGAAGAACAGTTTCGGAGTCCGCCATCTGCGGCACCGCCTTGGGCGAGACTAACGAAACGGCGTCCAGATGGCGGAAGCCGGCGGAGATGAGCGCCTGCAAAGCTTCTACCTTAGTTTCCGTAGGGATCTGTTTGGGGAGGCCCTGCCAGGCGTCTCGCGGGCATTCGATGATTTTGACCTGATTGTTCATTATCTTTTATGGATGCAGCGCCGCTTCCATCCCATGCGACCAGTTGGCCATTTCGGGAGCGACCTGCCGATAGTCCCAAAGCGCCGCGCCCTTGAGTTTACCCATGTGAAGATCGGCGCAACGCCGGTTGATCGCGGCAATCGTCTGCTGACAAAAGGCGAGCGGCTGTCCGGCCTCAGGTTCGAACCCAGGCATTAGAAAGCTCATCGGGTTGGGGATTCCAGTCTGCGTGGCTCGCAGCTTTAAAGGAGCGGCAAGAGAGTCGCGGTAGAATCCCGCGATATCGCCATTTTCGATCAGGCCACCTTCATAAAACTGCACATTCAGCCAGTCGATGCTGTTGCCGCCGTGGGCGCGCGTGGCCTCCAGCAGAGTCGTCCCCTGACTCGCCTGGCGCCCCCCTTTTGCGTAGAACTCCGCAGCCACTGCTGCGATCGGCGAATGGGTTACCAGATGCGTGGGATGTACGCGCTTGTATTCCTTTGTTATTTCGATGAGTGTCGTCGCGTATTCGCGATACACGCCCATCCACTGATCCATGCCACCCCGATTCGGTTCGGGATCCAGATCGAGGCCTTCAATTCCAAGGGGCGCAATGGCCTCCTGCGTCAACCGCCGCACGAAAGCCGGAACACCGAAGCTGCGGATTGCCTCAAAGTTCCCGGCAGACGCCCATCCGCCGATCGACAGGATCAGCCGTTTGCGCGCGCCATAGCCGGAGCGTAAGCGGGCCAGCAGCGCGGGAACCTGCGGCCCAAGCTGGGGAAAAGCATTGCCATTGTAAGAAAGAGACAACTTTCCGTTGACAAGCGTGGCCTGGAGAAACGCCAGGATCAGCACATTGAAGCTGCTGTTTCCAATTGTCTCGGCTGCGAGGTGCATTGCCTCCGGAGTGCCCGCGCTGAACTGTCCCAGTATGTAGAGAATGCGGCGCGTTCGGGCACCTTGCAGATTGCTGGGTGCCGCGCGGGGCGCGACCAGCGCACCTGCCGCCGCCAGAATGGAAGACCCCAAAAACGCTCGACGCCGCATGTCTGTTCGCCTCGCGCCGGATTAGGTTTGCAGGATGCCGGGATGAAACTTCGGCACATCCGGATTCAGGGACGCCGCTTCCAGCGCCATGATGAGCACGTCGCGTGTTTTGGCCGGGTCGATAATTCCATCCACCCAGAGCCGCGCCGCCGCATAGCGCGGGTCTGTCTGCTCGTCGTACGTGGCCTTGGTGGAGTCGAACAATTCCTTCTTCTCGGCATCGCTCAGCTTGTGACCGCCGCGCTCCAGTTGCTTGATTCGCACTTCCACCAGCGTGTTGGCCGCCGACGCTCCGCTCATAACCGCATACTTGGCCGTGGGCCACGCAAAAATGAATCGCGGGTCATAGGCCTTGCCGCACATCGCGTAATTCCCTGCACCGAACGATCCGCCAATCACGACAGAAATTTTCGGCACCACACTGTTGGAAACCGCGGAGACCATCTTTGCGCCGCACCGGATGATGCCGCTCCACTCGGCATCGCGGCCCACCATAAATCCATTGACGTCGTGGAGAAAAATCAGCGGAACCAGATTCTGATTGCAGTCCATGATGAAGCGCGCGGCCTTGTCGGCAGACTCGGGATAGATCACGCCGCCAAACTCCATGTGCTTGTCGCCGGTCTGGCTGGTCTGCATCTGGTGCGTCTTCTGGTTGGCGACAATGCCGACGGCAAATCCGCCGACGCGCGCATAGCCACACAGCAAAGTCTGGCCGAAGCCGGGCTTGTACTCGTCAAAGCACGAGCCATCCACGAGGCGCGCGATGATAGCGTGCATGTCGTAGCTGCTTGCAGCGGCTTTGGCCGGATCAAGATTCAGAACGCCCCGCAATTCTTCCGCAGGATATTTTGGAGCGTCTTTAGCCGCGTCATAGGAAATGCGATCGAATGGCGCGCCGGGGCGATGTCCCAGACGCGAAACCAGCGAGCGCAGTCGCGCAATGCACAAATGGTCATTCGGCTCTTTGTAGTCCACAGTGCCGGAAATCTCGGCGTGCATTGTGGCGCCACCTAACTCTTCAGCCGAAACTTTCTGCCCGATTGCCGCCTGCACCAGCGCGGGTCCGGCGAGAAACAGGCCGCTGCCTTCGGTCATCAGTACGTGGTCCGTCATCACCGGCAGATACGCGCCTCCGGCAACGCACATGCCCATGATGGCCGTCATCTGCGGAATGCCTTTGGCCGACATCACCGCGTTATTGCGGAAGACGCGGCCGAAATCGTCCTGATCGGGAAATACGTCCTCCTGCAGAGGGAGAAAAATGCCCGACGAATCCACCAGGTAGAGCGTCGGCAGATGGTTCTCCATGGCAATGTGCTGCGCACGCAGCACCTTTTTCGCCGTCATGGGGAAAAACGCGCCTGCCTTCACGGTGGCGTCGTTGGCAATGATCATGACCAGCCTGCCAGCCACGCGGCCCACACCCGTCACGACGCCCGCCGAAGGCGCCCCGCCGTAGTCGGCATACATGCCGTGCGCAGCGTAAAGGCTGAGTTCATGAAATTCGCTGCCGGGATCGACCAGCAGTTCCAGACGCTCGCGGGCGGTCAGCCGCTTCTTCTGGTGCTGCGCGTCAATGGCCTTGGCGCCGCCACCCTGACGGATGGCCGCCTGCTCCGCTTCATAAGAAGCAAGCAAGGCCAGCATTGCTTCCGAATTGGCCTTGAAACGTTCGCTGCTTGTATCGAGCGAGGACGGTAATACATTGGCGAGCGGGCCGCCGGGAGCCTGAGAGTTGTTGGCAGTCATAGGCGAAAAGAAGAAACGGAAGACTGCTCAGCATAGAACACGCAGGCGCAAGGAGCAAATGTACGCTCAACAGACGATTGCGCGAAGGTGAAGCAGCCGGATTAGCTCCTTCCGTCGTTAGTTTCGGGCGTTGAGGCATCCGGCCCCTTCGGCAGGTAGCCCTGACTCGCGGCAACGTATCCCTCCCTGGCGACTTTCTTGCCGCGCTCGCGATACATGGCCTCATCCTCGGGCTGCGTGGTTCCGAGCCCATCCACGTAGCGGTTGTACATGCAGAAGGCTGCTGCGATCAGCACGGCGTCGTGGATCTCCAGGTCGGTCGCGCCATGCTGGCGAGCCTGTGCGATGTCTTTGGGCGTGACATGCTTGCCGCCTTTCTGCACTTTGGCTGCAATGGCCAGCAGCGCCTTCAGCTTGTCGCTGATGTCCGCGTGTTGGAAGTCATGCTTCACTCTCTTGACCAGTTCTTCATCGTCGTTCAAGTTTGCCGCGGCAATGGCTCCGTGGATCGTCTGACAGTAATAGCAGTCATTCAGTGAAGAAACATACGTTGCGATCAGTTCTCGTTCACCGGGTGAGAGCGTGCTGGGGCCGCGCAGGAGTGCTTCCGCGAGCTCGTTGAGCGGCTTCGCTGTATGTGGACGGAATGCCATTGCGCTGCGGATTCCGTGTAGTCCTTCGGGCAAATCGATGTGTGGCATCGTGACCTTCCTGGGCTCCTGATAACTTCGTGACCCCATCTTAGGCCGGAATCTGCCATCTCCGCCTCAACCTGTCGGTTGATTTTCGACCGGCTTCACTTCTACTGCCGTGCCCGCAAGTCCCAGTTCCTCGGCGTGCTTCTGCATGGCCGCCAGGCAGAATGCGATGTGCTGGTCCAGATCGACGCCTAGCTCCGCGGCCCCATTGATAATGTCGTCGCGATTGACGCCGCGCGCAAACGCCTTGTCTTTCATCTTCTTCATCACGGACGGCACATTGACATCCAGGATGGACTTTGAGGGTTTCACCAGCGCATTGGCGGTCAGGAAGCCCGCCAGTTCATCACAGGCAAACAGCGTCTTATCCAGATGGGATACACGCGGTGTGTCGGTGTATTCCGCGTGGCCCATAATCGCGTGGCGAATTTCCTCCGCCCATCCCTGCTCGGTAAGAATCTGGTTCCCGATCCAGGGATGCTCCTCTGGCGAGGGATGCTTTTCGTAATCGAAGTCGTGAAGCAAACCCGTGATCGCGTAAATCTCCACCATGGCGCGAGCCTCGGCTGGCGGAAGTTCAAGCTCAGCGGCGTGTTTCTCGCCGTAGGCGCGAACGCAGACCTCCACGCCCAGCGCGTGCTTCAGCAGACTGGGCGACTGCGTGTATTCGTTCAGCAATCGCCACGCCGTGGCGCGGTCTTTAGAAATGACCCTCTGAGAGGTTTCTGGGCCTGCATCGTCTTCTGTCGTGGCGTCTTGTAACCGCTCGTCCATGCGTCGATCTCCTCTTCGGAATGATATCGGTTTTCGGGTTTTGTACCGTTATGTTCCGCGCCAATCCGGCTTTGTTCATTTTTCCCTTGACAAGTTCCTGAATTACCCGCAACTTATCAGAGAAGCATGCAATGCGCATGCGACGGAAGTCCGCTCTGGCCTCCGTAAAACATCTATGGCAACTATGATGGCTCCCGTTGCGTCCAGGGAGGTTCTACGTTGCGACCGCTGCAGCCTGGTGCAATTCAGCACCAGCAATCTGTTATGCAGGCGCTGCCACAAACCCTTGGAAGTGGAAGAACCGGAACCTATTGTGTCCAGCGCCATTGAGGTGATGGGCATGCGCGCATCGGGAACACGATGCTCCAAAGTCGCAGTCCGATTGCGCGAGATCAGGAATGCGCGGCATTTGAGTCAGCGCCAGTTGGCTGCACGACTGGACGTTCCCCGCACCTACATCTCGAAAATCGAAAACGCTCGCGCAATGCCGACGTTGTCCTCTCTGCAGCGGCTTGCCGAAGCACTGGGCGTGAACATGTGCGATATGGTGCAGGACGCCCGGTACGAGCGCGAGCGGGAGATTGCCTCCATGATGGAAGACCCATTCCTCGCGGAGATGGCATCGTGGGCGTCGGGGCTGGATCCTCTGCACCGGGCCATGGTCCTGACGCACCTTCGGGAGATGGCGAACGGCGGACGCCGCTCCGCCTGAGCATTCCAGTGGAAGAGGGGTTTGCAGCCCCTCTCCACACTATGCTACGGTCGAAGCAAGTTGAGGTTTCTCCAGTGTCTCCAGCCGCTGCGCCCAGCCGCCTGCATGAACTTCCTGCAAACGAACTGGCACTCTACCGACAACTTGACCCGGAGCGACTGCCGCAACATATCGCCATCATTATGGACGGTAACGGCAGATGGGCCGGTATGCGGCGGCTGCAGCGCTTTCTGGGGCATCAGCAAGGCGCGGAATCCGTCCAGTATGTCGTGGAAACCGCTTCGCGCATCGACCTGCCCTGGCTCACGCTCTATGCGTTTTCGCTGGAAAACAATCTGCGGCGCCCGCAGACTGAAGTCAGCTTTTTAATGCGCCTGCTGCGCACCTATCTTGTCGCCAATGTAAAGCGGATGAACGACAACAATGTCCGCATCGCGTACATAGGACGGACCGCGGAACTGCCACAGGAGGTCCAGGACACGATGCGCTGGGCCGCCGAGCAGACTGCGCGCAACACCGGAACCACGCTGACGCTTGCGCTGAACTATGGCGCGCGCGGAGAGATCGTGGACGCGGTTCGCGGTGCGCTGTCCCGTATTTCCGCGGAAAACGACGGACGCCTCCCTCTCGACGAGCTATTGAACAAGCTGACCGAAGAACATGTTTCGCAATCTCTCTACACGGCGCACATGCCCGATCCCGATCTGATCATTCGCACCAGTGGAGAGATGCGCATCAGCAACTTCCTGCTTTGGCAGATTGCGTATGCTGAAATCTTCGTGACCGAAC
>DAHVZT010000150.1 GCA_027323885.1 Acidobacteriaceae bacterium | reverse complement strand
AATCAAGTAGCGCTCGGTTCCATCACTCGACTGAAAGGCCTGTGCGATGGTTGGCATGCCGACCGAATGGCCCGCCGCCGTGAGGCGATGGCGAACAGAAACTGGCAGGGAAGTGATCTCCTCGACGTTTGCAACCCGCTCCCGGTAGAGGGCGTGCCAAATCTGCTTAGCGCGGTAGGGAGGCAAAGAAAAGCTTTCACAAATCCTGGTAAGTTCATGAAAATCAAGGCCGAGCAAGGGAGTTCTAGGAATTTCCGCAGGAGCGGCCTTTTTTGACTCGAATTGTGGAAAAATTACCATGGGATGTGGATAAAGCCTGCCAAACCTGCTACTTGGCCTGATACCGGCACGCCACGCCAGTCTGTGAAAAAATTATGGTGAGATGAATACCACGTATAACCCGCAAGATAGCACGCATTGCACCACTCACGGCAGTTCACCGGACATGATGCAAAACCGAAATATCCGCCGCACTCAACTTCCAAACGGCCTGGTCATTCTTACCGAGCGGATGGAGCACGTCCGCTCCGTCTCCATGGGTGTGTGGGTGAAGACGGGCTCGCGTGATGAGCAGCCGGAGATGAACGGAGTCTCTCATTTCGTCGAGCACATGGTGTTCAAGGGAACGAAATCGCGCTCCGCAAAAAACATTGCCCGGGAAGTGGATGCGATCGGCGGAAATCTCGATGCTTTTACCAGCAAGGAAAATATCTGCTTCAACATAAAAGTGCTCGATGAGCATGTGCCGAAGGCGCTCGACGTTCTGACCGATCTGGTGATGCATCCGGTCTTTGCGCCGGAGGACATTGACCGGGAGTGCAAGGTAGTGCTGGAAGAGATCAAGATGGATGAAGACAATCCCGACATGCTGGTGCATGAGATCTTCACCCAGAGCTTCTGGAAGGACCATCCACTCGGCAAGCCGATCCTTGGGACGAAAGAAACGGTTCGCCGCTTCGATCAGTCCACCCTGTTCGACTTTTATGGCGGACGGTTCCAGGGCGGAAACATGGTGTTTTCCGCCGCAGGCAATCTGGAGCATGACCGGTTCGTCGAGCTGGTTTCCGACAAACTGGCGCACCTGCCCAAAGCTGCGCCAGGTTTTGCCGATGGCGCGGCGTTGAGCGCTTCGCCCAAGGTGCATGCAAGGATCGTGTCCAAACAGAAAAAGTCTCTGGAGCAACTGCAGTTATGCCTTGGCGTACCTGCGCCTCCAGTGGACGACGAGGAGCGCTATACCGCCGCCATTTTGAACATGATTCTGGGAGGCGGCATGAGTTCGCGTCTCTTCCAGAACGTGCGGGAGGAGCGCGGGCTGGCTTATTCCATCTTCAGCGAGTTGAGTTCCTTCCGGGACACCGGATCTCTTTGCGTATACGCCGGCACGTCTGCGCAAAACGCTGAGAAGGTGATCCGGCTCACGGTCGAAGAGTTCCGCCGTCTAAAGGAACAGCCGATCCCAGAAGAAGAGTTGCAGCGTTCCAAAGACCAGCTGAAGGGCAACATCCTGCTGAGTCTGGAAAGCTCAGGCGCGTTGATGTCGAACCTGGCGCGGCAAGAGATGTATTTTCAGCGATTTTACGCTGTGCCAGAGATTCTGGATCGAATCGCCGGAGTAAGCGCTGAGGATGTGATGAAAATGGCACGGCAGCTTTTCGTTCCAGAGTCCGTCGCAGTGGCCATGCTCGGCAACTTGAACGGGCTGAAGCTAACGCGCGAACACCTTGCCTGCTGATACAGTGAATGTTGAATTTTACAGATGGTGACCCGCGGAACAGGTCGTATGCTTCCGGGGCATTCTCAAAGCAAGGTGACCACCTTATGAGCAAAATGGCTGATCGACAGATTTTTACCCCACGCGCACACCGCAGCATCCGTCAATCTGGTTTTACGCTGATGGAATTGTTGATCGTAATGTCGGTCATCCTTATTCTTATGGCTGTAGCGATCCCCAATTTCATGAACATGCGCAGCCAGGCCAATCAAACCTCGGCGATCGGATCGCTGCGGGCCATCAGCAGCGCGGAAATTCAATACCAGACGAATTATCCGGCCAATGGATTTGCCTGCAATCTGGCACAACTTGGTGGCGACGCCAAAAATGGACCGCCGAGTCCGCAGGCGGCGCAACTGCTTCCTCCCGATCTTGCCAGCGGATACAAAAGCGGCTACAACTTCGCGCTGACGAACTGCACCAAGGTGACGGTGAACAATCAGGACGTTTACACGTCGTATGAGGCGACGGCCGTCCCTCAGGCGGTGGGTAAAACTGGTCATGTCGGCTACTGCATGGACCAGACGGGAGAGATCAAGGCCGATCCCAGCGGGGGAGTCAATTGTACGCAGCCGATCCAGTAGACCCGCGTTGAGAACCGGCGTGGGAAAGACCGTCCTGGCACGTTCCACGCTGCTGTTTCTTGTTGGCGCCGGGATGTTGCTGGGCTGGCGTGGAAGTTCCGCCGCACAACAGCCGCAGACACCCGCGGAAGTGGCCCGCCGGGTGGACGCCCATTACAATCATTTGCGCAGTATGAGTGTTCACTTTACCGAAACGTTCCATGGCATGGGAATGGAGCGGAAGGAGCGCGGCACGCTGCTGCTGGCCAAGCCTGGCCGTATGCGTTGGAATTACACCGAGCCCCCAGGCAAGCTGTTTCTGCTGGATGGCAAGTATGCCTATTCCTATAATCCGGGCGATGCGCAGGTGGACCGCTACCGGGCCAGGCAGTTGGACGATCTGCGCTCTCCGCTTCGATTTTTGCTGGGTCATACAAAACTGCAGAAGGAACTCGGCAATTTAACAATGACATCCGAGGGTGACAAGCTTCGCCTGAAGGGAACCCCAGCCGGAATGGAGCAGCAGGTCGCCAATGTGGAACTGACAGTGGATAAGGACGGCGTGATCGACTCTATGAAATGGCAGGAGCCCAATGGATCGGTCACCGAGTTTAATCTGCTCGGCGAACAGGACAATCCGCCGATCCCGGCGGGAACGTTTACCTTTCAGCCGCCTGCCGGAGTGGTCGTGGTGGATGGAATGCCGCCGATCTGAAGTTGCCGTCGCAGCCGGAATTGTTTGTACAGAGAACAGCGGCCCGATCGGCTCGAATCGACGAATCGACGAACGTATGATGCAACCGAATACTCTTTGGCGGACCGCTCGCGCTGCCGGACTCTGCATTCTGTTCCTGATGCCTGCCCTTGCACGCGCGCAATGGCAGATGCAGTCCAGCGGGACGCATAGCAGCCTGCGGGGTATCCACGCCGTGGGTGGAACAATTGCGTGGGCCAGCGGAGCGCATGGGACGGTACTGCATACCAGCGACGGCGGTGAACATTGGCTGGCCTGCAGCGTCCCTCCCGATGCTGCAAGCCTTGACTTTCGCAGCGTCTGGGCCTGGGACGCCAAACATGCGATGGTCCTTTCCAGCGGGCCGGGCACCCAATCGAAGCTCTACTCGACCCACGATGGCTGCCATACCTGGCACGTGGTCCTGACCAATCCAGATGCGGAAGGCTTCTGGGACGGGCTGCAGTTCGAAGGCTCGCATTTTGGGGTCATCCTTGGCGACCCGGTGCGGGGAAGCTTTACGCTTTTCACGACCTATGACGGCGGAATGCATTGGAACCGGCAGGTAGAGCCGTGCCTGCGGACGATGGAAGGGCAGCAAGGCGCGTTTGCCGCGAGCAATCAGTCGCTTGCGGTGCTTCCACTGCCTGACAGCAAATCGCGGGATGTCTCCGTGACCCGCCACCGGATTTGGTTTGGTACGAGCGGAGGTTGGATGTACAGGTTCGAGCTTGCGCCTCTCAGCCTGATCGGGTCCACCCACGACGGCTGTTCGCATCTGCGAGTGCTGGGGCGGGAAAGTGCTCCGAATCCGGCGGCGGGAATCTTTGCCGTCTCTTTTCGCGACGCGGAGAATGGAGTCGCTGTCGGAGGCGCCTATACGAATTCCAGGGCTGCGGAGAACACCGCGGCCTATACTCTAGATGGGAAAAACTGGCGGCACCCGATGCATACGCCCGGCGGATATCGTTCTTCCGTGGCCTGGAACGCAAGCGACGGAGTCTGGATCGCTGTCGGACCGACCGGCAGCGACACCTCAAAGAACGGGAGTGACTGGCAGCCGCTCGACAACGCAAATTGGAACGCGGTCAGCCTGCCGTTCGCGGTAGGTCCCAAGGGCAGGATTGGCAGGTTGATATCCTGGGGAGAGTTACGCGCCAACCTGGCAGCACCGGCCGCTATCTCCCCATTGCACAGAAATTCGAACGCGAAGGGTCAATAAGCATTGGCAGAATACATCGTCAAGGTTGCGGACGAACGCGGGCACATTCAGGAAAACGTGCATCTAGCCAACTCTGCGGAGGAACTGCGTCACAGGTTCGCGCAAGCCGGACAGTACGTTTACTGGGTCAAACCAAAAGGACTTGTCGGCAAAGCAGGCGCAGGCAAGCGCGTCAAGCTGGAACCATTCCTGATTTTCAACCAGCAGTTTCTCACCCTGATCCGTGCCGGCCTGCCGATTCTGTCTTCTGTGGAACTGCTCGCCAAGCGGCAGAAAGCACCGGCGCTCCGCGCGCAACTGGAAGATGTGGCCGTGCGGGTGCGTACCGGGCAATCGCTGTCTGAGGCTTTTGAATCCCAGGGAGGATTTCCGGTCATCTACACCACCTCGCTGCTGGCGGGCGAGCGCTCTGGAAATCTTGAAGAGGTGCTCAGCCGCTATTTGTCTTTTCAGCGGGTCGCGCTTACCTTTCGCAAAAAGCTGATTGCGTCCCTCTTCTATCCTGTGCTGCTGGTGGTCATGGTCACGTCGCTGTTCATTTTCCTCATCAGCTTCGTCGTGCCCCGCTTTGCCGCCCTTTATGACCAGATCGGGACCAAGCTTCCGGCGATCACCGTGTTCATGCTGGCGCTGGGAAAAAATTTCCAGGCATACATGCCGTATCTCATCGTTGGAGTGCTCGCGATCGCGTTCGGGCTTGTCCGGTGGGCGCGTACGGATAGCGGAGCGAACCGCATCGACAGCATTCGTATCGCAACGCCCATTTTCGGCAGCATCTGGGTCAAATATCAGGTGGGTCTGTTTGCCAGAACGCTTTCCACGCTGCTTGCCGGCGGCCTGCCGCTTGTTCCGTCACTGGAAACTGCTGCCAAATCGATCGGTAGCCGGCAACTGAGTAAAGCCGTGCTGCAGTCGGTCGGAAGTGTACGGGAGGGTAAGGGCCTCGCGACCAGCCTGAAGAATACAAAGATCTTTCCCGAGCTTTCGATTGAAATGATCGAGGTGGGCGAGGCGACCGGAGCGCTGCCCGGTATGTTGAACTCCGTCGCGGAATTCTTTGAGGAGGACGTGCAGACGGCGCTTACGGCTGCGCTTTCGCTTATCGAACCGGCCATCCTGATCGTAATGGGCGGCGTGGTTGTAACCATTTTGATCGCGCTTTATTTGCCCATCTTCAGCCTCGGCGCAGCCAGTTCCATGCAGCACTAGAGATTCCACGGAGAACGTCATGGCAGACATTGCAATTATCCCTAATGTGAAATCGCCGCTGGCTGATGAGATGGCGCAGGCGCGCATGCGTGCCGCTCGCTACCGCTGCGAGTTTGTGGACCTGAAGAATTTCAGGATCCAGCACGAGCTGTTCCGCAGCGTGCCGGTCGACATCATGTTCCGCTACAACTTCGTTCCGCTTGAGCAACTGGAAAACAAGCTCGTGATCGCGGTCAGCGATCCCAGCCGTTTGATGGTACTGGACGAAATTTCCGGTCTTCTCGGGCAGCGTGTGGTAGTTCGGGTGGCTACGCTGAGTCAGATTACGGACCTGCTGAAGAAAACGGAGCAGTCTCAGCGCGTCCTGGATGAAGCGACTGAAGGTCTGACCTTTGACGTGCTCTCCTCCGAGGACAACCCGGACGAAACCCTCTCCATAGAAAAACTTACGTCGGAGGAGGACATCAGCCCCATCATCCGGCTGGTGGACACCATGGTGTTTACCGCGCTGGAGCGTAGAGCCAGCGACATTCACCTGGAGACGTTCGACGACAGCCTGCTGGTAAAGTATCGAATCGACGGCGTGCTGCAGCATGCAATGGCGCCCATTGCACGCGAGCATCACCAGACGATCCTCTCGCGTATCAAGGTGATGAGCGAACTTGATATTGCCGAGCGCCGTGTCCCGCAGGACGGCCGTTTTCGAGTCCGCTATAAAGGACGCCTCATCGATTTCCGCGTTTCCATCATGCCGACCGTGCATGGCGAAAATGCCGTCCTTCGCGTCCTCGATAAGGAATCGATGAGCGAGAAATTCAGCCAGCTCACATTGGATGTCGTGGGTTTCGCGGAAGAGGACCTGGTCCGGTTCCGGCGCTACATTCGCGAGCCTTACGGAATGGTGCTGGTGACCGGGCCGACCGGTTCCGGCAAAACCACAACCCTTTACGCCGCGCTGAATGAGATCAAGAGCGACGAAGACAAGATCATTACCATTGAAGACCCAGTGGAATATCAGATCCGTGGAATCACCCAGATTCCGGTGAACGAGAAAAAAGGGCTGACCTTTGCTCGCGGACTGCGTTCCATTCTGCGTCACGATCCCGATAAGATCCTGGTCGGCGAAATTCGTGATCAGGAAACGGCGCAGATCGCCATCAACTCCGCGCTCACCGGCCACCTCGTCTTCACGACCGTCCACGCCAACAATGTGGTGGATGTTTTGGGACGGTTTCTCAACATGGGAGTTGAGCCCTACAATTTCGTCTCCGCGTTGAA
>DAHVZT010000139.1 GCA_027323885.1 Acidobacteriaceae bacterium | reverse complement strand
TGATCAGATCAATATCGATACCAGTGGCCGGTGATTTTTGCCCGCCTCCGCATTCCATCGCTACAAATACGGCTAAATCTTCCAGAAACTTGCCAAAGGAGCCTTCCTCAGAGGAAGACAAACGAGCATTGTTTTCAGCCTTACCTAAAGCCTGTCGGTTTAGATCTGGAAGCTGGAAGTAAGAGCTGGAAGGGTCTGGACCATCAAGAGCTTCAGCGGCCATACTGTCAACATGCCTTTGACAAACGCGACCAGAAACGACATCCAAAGATATCTTACCGGCGAATTGACAAGGTATATCACCGAGAATGCGTTCGCAAAGCGCGCTCTGGATGAGAAGCCTTTTCATGCCAGGCTGCTGCCCGCGTTGTTCAAAGCAAATCTTTCGGAACGCTCGTTTTCAATCCGGTCCGGAACGTGGTGGCAGCAGATCAGCCGCTTAATCGCGCGGCAGTATCACTTAAAAGCCGAACTCCAATATCGAATTGAAGGTCAGATAAAACCTGCGGCCGCGCAACACATCGATGAAATCATCCGGCAGTTGAATATCGCCCGGCAAAGGGCGCCCATTAAGAAACTGGACATTCATGAGGTCTGCACCGTCCAATCTCCCGGCGGGGACACATTGACAGTTCAGGCCGATCTCTATGTTTTGACGCGCGAGCATCAGGAGATGTATTTCGAGATCAAAGGCGCAACGCCCAATAAAGACGCCAGCATGGCCGTAAAGCGGTTCATTTTGCGGAGTTCGGCGCTTCTCAAAGGGCGGCCAGCGGAGGCGTACGGCGCAACTGCCTACAACCCTTACGGAGACGGCCATCCATATACGTGGAGCTATGCTCGGCAATTTCTTGAAATCGGCCAAGATTTGCTTGTTGGCCGTGAGTTTTGGTCGAAGATCGGCGATGACCAAACCTATGATGAACTGCTGGAAATCTCAGAGTCGGTCGGCAAACAGATAACGGAACGGATAGCAGCCATTGAATGACTGCCGCAGCCGGGGAAGCCGGCAGGACAGGCAATTCGACCGTGCTGGGGTTTAGTCGCTAAAGCTGCATGGCTTCGAGGCCGCACAGCCGCGCGGCCTCTTGCGGTTCCAGCGGGGCCGTTTTCGATATCTTACGCCGAAACGTTCGCGCATTATGTCCTCAATTAGAGGAAGAAGTAACCGGAGCACCGAGTGCAAATTGCAGATGGCCCTGGTGCGTAACGCGGTCGCGGGATTTGTGCTTCAGGCGTGCGATCTTCCCGGTAAGCCGGACATTTATTTCCCTCGAAGTCGCCTTGCGATTTTTGCGGATGGATGCTTTTGGCACGGATGTGATGAATGCGGCCACGTGCCAAAGCGCAACACAGCATTTTGGGCCCTGAAAATTCAACGTAACCGCGACCGGGACCTGCGAACCAGCCAGACCTTGCGTGCGGCAGGCATCCGTGTCCTGCGGCTGTGGGAGCATGAATTGAAGAAGGACATGGACGCTTGTGTGGCAAAAATCCGGCGCGAATTGGCGCGGAGGTCCGCTCCATTCGCGGTCTAAGCCACCTCTAGGCAAGCGTCCCTTGCCGGGTATATTGTGGAAGGTCGCCGCGTCCAACCCTGGACGACGGTGGAATCCCTGGAGCTGGAGAAGATCGTGATGGCCACAGCAACGGAACATCTTCATGGAATCGAAGCCAAAGACTTTTTGCCCCTGAATGGAACGGATTACGTTGAGTTCTATGTCGGCAACGCTCGGCAGGCCGCCTATTTCTATCGCGCGGCATTCGGCATGAGGCTGGTTGCCTACGCCGGGCCGGAGACGGGCCTGCGCGACCGCGCATCGTACGTCGTGCAGCAGGACAAAATTCGCCTGGTGCTGACGACGCCCCTGCGTCCGGGCAACGCGATCGCCGATCACATTGCCAAGCATGGCGATGGTGTAAAAGACATTGCATTGTGGGTAGACGATGCTGTCTCCGCCTGGCGGGAGACGACGCGCCGTGGCGCGCGCAGTGTGCGGGAGCCCTGGGTGCTGAAAGATGAGCAGGGGACTGTCCGCATGTCCACCATCGCCACCTATGGTGATACGGTGCATACCTTCGTCGAACGGCAGGATTATCGCGGAACTTTTCTGCCAGGCTTTCAGCAGGTGCAGGAGGACCATGTTTCGCGCCCCGTTGGGCTGAAATATGTCGACCACGTTGTCGGCAATGTGGGCTGGCATGAGATGAACGCGTTCGTCGACTTTTATCGCGATGTGATGGGTTTTGAAATGTTCCAGAGCTTTGACGACAAAGACATCTCCACGGAATACTCCGCATTGATGTCGAAGGTGATGGCGAACGGCAACGGACGTGTGAAGTTCCCTATCAACGAACCGGCGGAAGGCCGGAAAAAATCACAGATTGAGGAATATCTTGAGTTCTACAACGGCCCAGGCGTGCAGCATCTTGCGCTGGCGACGGACGACATTCTGACGACCGTGAGCAAACTGCGGGAGCAGGGCGTAGAGTTCCTTCGCGTGCCGGACACATACTACTCGGAGCTGGAAGACCGCGTGGGGAAGATCGATGAGTCCGTCGAAGACTTAAAGAAACTGAACCTTCTGGTAGACCGCGATGAGGAAGGCTATCTGCTTCAGATTTTCACCCGTCCCGTGGAAGATCGCCCCACTGTTTTCTTTGAAATCATCCAGCGCAAAGGTGGACGGAGCTTTGGCAAAGGAAATTTCAAAGCGCTGTTTGAGGCGATCGAGCGTGAACAGCGTTTGCGTGGAAACCTGTAAAGTCTCGGATGAAACTCTGCACTTTTGAAGTGAAAACGCATCTGGGACGGCATCGCAGACTGGGTGTGGTTGACCGCGATGGGGTGGTGGACGTCCATTTCACCGTGGCGTACCACCTGGACAGCTATCGCCTGGCAGATGCCGTCGCGCCCCCCTCCTTGCTAGGCCTGCTGGAGGGTGGGACTGCGTCCATGCAGGCGGTGCAAGCTGCCGTGGCCTTTCTGCCGCCGGAGATGCGCACCGGAAAAAATGACGAGACGCTTCGCTACAGGTGGGATGAGGTGCGTCTGCTGACGCCATTGCCCGACGCACGATCTCTGCGGGATTTTTTCGCGTTTGAAGCGCATGTGAAACGTGGGTTTGAAAAGCGCGGCGAGCCGATGCCCCAGGAGTGGTACGAAATTCCCGTTTACTATCAGACAGGCCACCACAATCTGATCGGGAGTGGTCAGGATGTGCTCTGGCCATCCTTTACGGAACGCTTTGACTATGAGCTGGAACTAGCTGTAATCATTGGGTCTATTGGACGAAACATCTCCGAGTCCGAAGCGCGCAATTACATTGCGGGGTACACAATCCTGAACGACTTCAGCGCTCGCGACATTCAGCGGAAAGAGATGAAAGTTCGCTTGGGACCTGCCAAAGGAAAGCACTGGTGCAGCGGAGTTGGTCCGTGGATGGTCACCCCGGACGAGATTCCCGACCCTTATGGCCTGGAGATGGTGGCGCGCGTCAACGGCGAGGAATGGTCGCGAGGCAATTCGCGAAATATGCACTGGAGATTTGAGCAGATGATTGCGTTTCTTTCAAAGGACGACACCATCTATCCCGGTGACATTCTTGGCTCGGGCACTGTGGGCACAGGTTGTGGACTGGAATTGAACCGCTGGGTGCAGCCGGGGGATCTGATCGAGCTCGAAATCGAGGGCATTGGCATCATGAGCAATCGCGTGGTTCGGCCAGTCTGATCGCGGAGGAATTGCGCTGCGCGCCGGAGGCCGATTGCGAAAATTTCGGAGCTGCGCTGGACACAACCTTGGCTCCAGATAAGCTAAACGCATGATGAAAAATCAGGACACTCCAGCCAGCATCCCAGCAGAGAAGTCATCTATGCGCACATTGAAGCCTGGGGATCAAACCCCGCAGGACACTTACAAGCTGCTCGTCGGCTCGGTGGTGCCGCGACCGATAGCGTTTGTATCATCGATGGATGCCGAGGGAGTGCGCAACCTGGCTCCCTTCAGTTTTTTCACCGTCGCCAGCGCCAACCCGCCCATCGTGTGCTTCTGCCCTATGGTCCGGCCGCCCAACGATAAGGGGCTGGCCTCATCGAAAGACACACTTCGCAATGTTGTCGCCACGCGCGAATTCGTGTTGAACATCGTGTCTGAGGATTTTGCGGCGCAAATGAATGCGTGCTCTGCTGAATTGCCGCCGGAGGTGGATGAATTTGAAGTTTCCGGGCTCACACCACTGGCGAGTGAGGTAGTTCGCCCACCGCGCGTTGCGGAATCGCACATCCATATGGAGTGCCGTCTCGCGCAGGTTGTCCACGTCAGCACGGAACCGCTCGGCGGCAGCCTGGTCCTGGGGGAAGTTCTGCGCTTTCACATCCGGGAGTCTCTGTTGGACAACTTCCGCATCGATCCCGACAAGCTTCACGCCATCGGGCGCATGGCCGGTTCGACCTATGCGCGCACAACGGACCGCTTTGAGTTGGTCCGCCCCAAATAACAAGCCCTGCGCCCCTCGTTAAGGGGTCTTGACTCTGGACGCACCAACGTTTCCGCCAAAATGGAAAACAGGTCCGATCGAGTAGCGCATGGTCCAGTTGCCGTTAGCAAGGATGTCGTTGAACGGGTGGTTGTAGACCAGGTCGATCTGGGGAAGGATTCCAATGTGGCGGCCGAGTTTAAGTTCGGCGCCTCCACCGATCCCGTAGAATCCGGTCCAATCTACTTTGTAGCCCGCGGGTACCAGTGTCTTTGTTACAAGGGCCGCAAGCGGATCCTTTGGGCGGGGTGTTGCCGCCAGCCGGAACGCACCAAAGGACGGACGCAGGTATAAGGTTGCCCTTGAAAAATGCCGGTACGCAAACTGAGGACCTGCCGCAAAGGATTGCGTGGTCACATTGGCGGGAATCATGAGTTGATAGCCCGGCGGAACCACGCCGGCGCCGATGAGCTGATTGATCACCGGGGCAATTTCATGCTGAAGCTTCGCGGGGAGCAGGTCCGGCTTCAAAACTTCAGAACCCTGGACCACACTGTAGTCAACTCCCACGGAAACCCAGCGGCGCAGGTTGACTCCGCCCTGAGTGTGAGCGCCGATCTGATTCAATCCCAGAGCTGGAGTATTGAAATCGGTGAATCCGGCATACACGTCGTACCGGCCAACGTAGGATTGCTGGGCCAGGATTGTAGAACGCGCGAAGAACGCGATAAGGACGATACCAAAGTAGGGGGACAGCCTGGGATTTAGCATATTACTCCGGAAGATCTTGGTTGTGGGATGAGGAGCGGCCCCGTCTTGCCGCCAGACCGGGCCGCTCCGAAAGAAAGGTGCGGATTTCCTTCAGTACGGCTTCAGTCTGTTCGCGGTGGGGAAGATGTCCCGCGCCAGCGATCATCCTGGATGTAACCTGCGGAACGTATTTCTCGAGTGTGCGTAACTGGATCTCTCCTCCGAATTCGTCATCCGGTCCTTGCAGTACGAGCACAGGACAAACGATTTTTGCCAGGTGTTCGTGGAGAGGGAATTGAAGCATCTGCGGAGTCGTGACACCTGCAATCCAGGAATGGAAGACGGCGTCCGAATCGCTGTGATAGCGGGCAAGCTTGCGCCTGAGCTCGCTGGAAGAATAGGTTGCGGCGAGCTCACGGATCCTGTCCTGCGAGCGCGCTTCAGAGGTGACGATGGGAGCTTCCGCAATCAAGGCTTGCACGAGGTGCGGCTGTTGTGCGGCAAACAGCAATGCGATCGCGGCGCCTTCACTGTGACCATAGAGGATTGGCGACTCAATCTGGAACTGGCGCAGTAACTCAGGTAGAACTACCTCAACCTGGTTCCGGTAATATCCCACGCTTCGGGGCTCCAGCGGTCCCTGGGAGTCGCCGTGGCCTGCCCGCGAGTAAGCCACCACGTTGCAGCTGCTGGCCTCAGCCAGTTTGCCCGGAAAATCCTTCCAGTAAGACACGGAGCCAAGCGCCTCATGCAGGAGCACGATTGTTCCTGCCGCCGAAGCACGCTCGCATCGCAGGGCCTCAAGCGTTTTCTCTCCAATGCTCAGGCGCGTGAGCTTGCTTGTGCATTCCTTGCTCATTGCGCGCCCAGCCAAATGATCGATTTGCCAGATTTTTCCCACTCGTCAAAACTGCTGCTGTAGCGATCTTCGATCATCGTCCGGCGGACCTTCAGTGTGGGCGTTAAGAAGCCGTTGGCCGCGGTCCACGGCTCATCGCAGACCACCAGGAAGCGCAACTTTTCGTGCGCTTCGAGCTGGGAATTTGCTTGGGCCATTTCGCGTTCCAGGTCGCGCTCAAGAACATCCTTTGCGGCAGGATCGCTGCGTTTACTGGACTGCTCCGCAGTCAGGACCGCAAGCACAAAGGGAGCGGCCATTCCGGAGCCCAGCACGCAGACGGAATCGAACAGAGTCGTTGCGCTCAGGATGCTTTCAATGGGCCCGGGAATGACGTACTTCCCTTTGGCCGTCTTAAATTCTTCCTTCAGACGGCCCACAATGCGCAATCGCCCTTCCTCGTCGATTTCCCCGCGATCGCCGGTACGGAAATAGCCATCCTGGGTGAAGGCCGCGGCCGTGCCGGCAGGGTTTTGATAGTATCCGAGAAAATTCATCGGACCCTGAATCTGCACTTCACCCTCCGGAGAGATTCTCGTATTGGCGTATGGGCTGGGATGGCCGACGTAGCCCGCACGCAATCGCCCCTGGAGAGGGACATGCGTAATGCCGGTCTCTGTCATTCCATAGCCTTCCACCAGATTCAGGCCCAGGCGGCGAAACCAGAGGAGCAGTTCCACGCGCAGCGGCGCCGCGCCGGATGCCGCCAGGTGAACCGTGTCCAGTCCGAGTCCAGCCAGAATGCGCTTACGGATGAGGCGGGCAAGAATCGGTATACGGAGCAGCAACGCCAGTCTTTTTTCCGGAATTTTTTCAAATACTCCTTGTTGAAAACGCATGAGCAGACGGGGAATTGTGAAAAAAATAGTGGGCCGGGCGCGCTTGAGATCGCGCAAAAATGTCTGCTGGCTTTCTACAAAGAAGATGTGGATTGGGGTGAAGAGGGCCGTCGCCTCCACAATGCCCCGCTCGGCAATGTGCGCCAGCGGGAGATAGGAGACAATGCGCGCGTTTTCAATCGCCTCTGGTGGCAGGCTGGGCAGCACGGATTTCCCCATCAGACTGATTGCCTGAAACGATTGCAATACACCTTTGGGAGCGCCTGTTGTTCCGGAGGTGTAGATGATGGTTGCCACCTCGTCCCACTTGCGGACCGGTTCTCCGGGAAGGGGTTGCTGCTCTTGTATGATCTTGTCCCATTGCACTGTTTTGTGAGTAAGTTTGATCTCTGCGATATTGGGAAAGGTGACAAACTGCATTGCCGGAAGCGTTGCGTTCTCATTTGAGTCCCAAGCGGGAACGTCCTGATCCACCGGCCCCAGAAAGCAGGCCACAGGCTGCGACTGATCCAGGATCGCCAGCAGAGATGACTCGCGGATTGCCGCGTAAACGGGAACACTGATAAAGCCGGCCATCCAAATGGCAAAATCGGCCATGATCCACCAGGCGCTGTTTTTGGAGAAAATCGCGATTCGGGAGCCGGGGGGCCAGCCTTGTGACTTTAGATACGCAGCGACGCGGCGAGATTCGTCCATGGCCTGTGCCCAGCTCCAGTCGCGCGCGCCAGCGGCCGTGGGTTGAGTCAGGAAACTTCGCGAGGCCCACTCTCGTTCACAGGCGTAAAGCTTCTGCAAAGGCAGCTCGGCGCCGGAGATTACCTGTTCCTGCTTCCCGGGCAAAGTTAGCTCTTCTGGATTGGAGTTTGGCGAGTTGGATGTGTACTTCACAATAGTTAACGCCGGGTAAATACTGATCGCGGGATTTGAACATCCATCGCCAGAAGATTATTCCTGTCTGTGCGGGAGAGTCGAGCCGGCGTGATGAGCGCTAGTCTACCTTTGAAATTAGCCGGAGACAATCGTGCAATGAACGAACGCAGGAAAACTCGGCAGCCCTGGAACTCCTTTCAGGTCCGAAAGAGGGACCCCGAGGTCAAACGCGACGCCGTTCTGCTGACGGCGGCCCATCTTTTTCTGGAGCACGGATACCGCCGCACCTCAATGAGTGAGCTGGCGACCCGGCTCAACATTACCAAACCTGCGCTGTACCACTATTTCCAAAACAAGGAAGAGATCGTCGTCGAATGCTACCGGAGAGGCATCGCCGTGATTGAGAACGGACTGGATAATGTACTCGTAAGTCCCAGCGACGGCTTTCATAAGGTGAAAGCGTACGTACAGGCCTACGCTACGGCGATCGTTCAGCATGAATTCGGACGTTGTGTCGCCATGCTCGATGATGGAGCACTGTCGCAAGGGACGCGGCGGGAGGTGCGAGCATTGAAGCGCAGGATCGATGCTACGCTGCGAAGCTATATTGAGCAGGGAATGAAAGATGGCTCGATTGCAGCGTGCGATGCCAAACTGGCGGCCTTTGCTATCGCCGGAGCGGTGAACTGGATTGGCACCTGGTATCAGCCAGGCGGCCCGTTGACAGCGGAGGTCATCGGGGCGCAGTTCGCTTCGTTGCTGACGGATGGACTCCACGGAAGCGGAAACGTCTCCTCTGCTGCGGGACTGGCGCGCCGGGACCAAACGAATGCGAGGGATCGAACCGCGAGCTCAGGCGATTGACTAACTTACCGAGCGTTCAGTAAACTTCTGGCGAAGTAGCGTGGGATGTTTTTTGCTTGGGGTGAGGAGCGGCAACGCCAGCGCTGCAGGAGCAATTCATGCCATCCACGGATCCAGGAACCGACCGTTCCGCAGCATCTGTTCCGCGCGAGGAGAACGTGAGCCGTTCCAGATATCTCATCCAGCGGGTTGCCGTACTGGGCGCCGGAACCATGGGCGCGCGTATTGCGGCGCATATTGCCAATGCCGGATTGCAGGTCCTGCTGCTGGATCTTCCATCCACGGGTACGCCGGACAAAAGCCAACTCGCGCTCCAGGCAATCGAAAATCTCAAAAAGGCGAAACCCGCCGCATTCACCGATTCAACGTTCGCATCGCGGATCGCAGCCGGAAACTTTGAAGACGATTTGAACAAACTGAAGGACTGCGACTGGGTCCTTGAGGCCGTTGCGGAAAACCTGGAAATCAAGCGCAGCCTGCTTCAAAAAATCGCGCCACATCTTCGGCCGGATGCGATTGTGACGACGAATACGAGCGGCTTGCCTGTGGGACTGATCGCGCAGGGTATGCCGGAGGAATTTCGCCGTCAGTGGTTCGGGACACATTTCTTCAATCCTCCGCGCTATATGCGTCTGATGGAGCTGATTGCGACAGCGGAGTCGGATCGGGACGCGATCGCCGCAGTGGCGGCATTTGCGGAGATTCATCTGGGCAAGACCGTTGTTCCTGCCCATGACACGCCCAACTTTATTGCCAACCGCATTGGCACCTTTGCCATGCTCAATACATTTCGCGTGATGCAGCAGATGGGCCTGAGCGTGGAGGAAGTGGATGCGCTGACCGGCTCTGCCATCGGATGGCCAAAGACCGGTACTTTCCGCCTTGCCGATATGGTCGGTATCGATGTGCTCGCCAGCGTAGCGCGCAACTTTGAAAAGAATGCCAGCGACGAACGTGCCGATGTAAAGCTGCCGAACAGTATTGAGCAGATGCTCGAACGCAAGTGGCTGGGCGACAAAACGGGACAGGGATTCTATAGAAAGCAGCGTGGCCCGGACGGCAAGGAAGCGCGTCTGGTGCTCGACCCTGCGACCCTGGAATACAAGCCGGCGGCATCGCCAAAGATTCCCGAACTGGAGATGGCCAGGAGCAACGAAGCAGTGGCGGAGCGAATCCGCGCGCTATTGGCGGGCAATCCGGAGCGCGAGAAAGCGGCGCGATTTTACTGGCAGGTGCTGCCTGAACTTTGGGCTTATGCGGCCAATCGTATCGGCGAGATTGCCGGCAATATCGTCGATATCGATCGCGCTATGAAGGCCGGGTTCAACTGGGAACTGGGTCCCTTTGAAATGTGGGACGCGGCCGGAATTGCCGGTACGGTCGAAAAAATGCGAGCTCGCGGGCAGACTGTTCCATCCGCGGTGGAGAAGTTGATCGCCACTGGAGGAACATCGTGGTATCGCCCCGGAGGCCGGGAGTATTTCGATCCTGCTTCCGGAAGCTATCTGCAGGTCCCTCGCTCTTCGGGGCCGCGGACGCTTGCGAGTGTCAAGCAGTCCAACGGAGTGGTGGAAAAATCCGCTGGCGCATCGCTGATCGATCTTGGCGATGGAGTTGCGTGTATTGAATTCCATTCGAAGATGAATACGATCGGCGAAGACATCGTCAGGTTTATGCAGCGGGTCCTGCGGCCCGGCAGTGATGCGGTGCGAAATTTCGAGGCATTCGTCGTCACGAACGATGCAATCAACTTTTCGGTGGGCGCGAACCTGATGCACGTGCTGCTTGCCATTCAGGATGAGGAGTGGGATGAACTCGATGCTTCCGTCCGGGCTTTTCAGGGGATGACGCACGCGATTAAATTTTGTGCGCGGCCGGTGATCGTAGCTCCATTCGGAATGTGCCTGGGCGGTGGTGCGGAGATTGCTTTGCACGCCGCCGCGCGGCAACCGCACGTGGAACTCTATATGGGCCTTGTGGAAACCAGCGTTGGATTGGTACCTGCCGGCGGTGGATGCAAGGAGATGACCATGCGAGCCGTGCAAGCGGCCGGTGCCGTGCGAGCGGACTTGCGCGGCGAGTCGGTAGAGGTGAACGAAACGATCAAGAATGTGTTTGAGACTGTCGCGATGGCGAAAGTTTCCACCTCTGCAGTGGAGGCGCGCAGACTTCGATTCCTGCGCGAGCCGGATGGAATTACGATGAATCGCGAGCGCGTGGTCGAGGAAGCAAAATCCGCAGCTCGAAGGTTGGCCGACGCCGGTTACGTGCCGCCCGTGCCTCGCGCGGATCTGCCTGCTCCGGGTGAGAGCGTTCTGGCTACGTTGCGGCTCGGCATTCACATGATGCGCGAAGCGGAGTTCATCAGTGACCATGACGCGAAGATTGCGCGCAAAGTCGCCCACGTCCTGTGTGGCGGCGCGATTACGCCCGGTACTCCCGTCAGCGAGCAATATCTGCTCGATCTCGAGCGAGAGGGTTTTCTTTCGCTTTGCGGGGAACCCAAAACGGTCGAGCGAATCGGCTTTACGCTGAAGAACGGCAAGCCGCTGCGGAACTGAAAGGCACATCATGCAGGAAGCTTTTGTCGTGAGCGCTGTACGGACGGCGGTAGGGAAAGCGCCAAAGGGAACGCTCCGTTCCACCCGGCCCGACGACCTGGGGGCAATCGCGGTGCGCGGCGCAATGGATCGCGTACCGGAACTCGATCAAAAACTGGTCGAAGATGTCATCATCGGATGCGCCATGCCGGAAGCGGAGCAGGGAATGAACATGGCGCGCGTGATCTCTCTGCGCGCTCAACTGCCGGTGGAAGCCGCCGCCATGACGATCAATCGATATTGCGCGTCCGGACTGCAATCCATTGCATTGGCCACCGAGAGAATTCGCAGCGGATCCGCGGACGTGATTGTTGCGGGCGGTGCCGAATCGATGTCCTTCGTTCCATTCGGCGGCAACAAAATCGCGGTGAATCCGTGGCTGGTGGACAATTATCCCGGTTCCTACATGTCAATGGGGTTGACGGCGGAACGCGTGGCGAAACACTACGGTATCTCGCGCGAAGAGTCCGACCAGTTTGCCCTCGCGAGCCACCGGAAAGCGCTGGCCGCGATACAAGCTGGAAAATTTCAAGAGGAAATTGTACCCGTCGCTGTCACCACCTCCGTTCCGAACGGAGCAGGCAAGCCATTGCAGAAACAGTCGAATTTCGCGGTAGATGAGGGCCCGCGGGCGGACACTTCCTATGAAGCGCTGTCCCGTTTGCGTCCGGTTTTTCATGCAAACGGCATTGTTACCGCGGGCAATGCATCGCAAACATCCGATGGTGCAGCGGCGGCCGTGATTGTTTCCGAACAGAGAGTGAAGTCGCTCGGACTCAGGCCCATGGCGCGGTTTGTGTCGTTCGCCTATTCCGGCTGCATGCCGGAGGAAATGGGAGTCGGTCCGGTATACGCCGTCCCCAAAGCATTGAAAATGGCGGGGCTGACCTTGGATCAGATTGACGTGATCGAACTGAATGAAGCTTTCGCGGCGCAATCTCTTGCCGTGATCAAAGTGCTTGGCATGGACATGTCGCGGGTGAATGTAAATGGCGGAGCGATCGCGTTGGGGCATCCACTGGGCTGCACGGGCGCGAAGCTTACAGCGACCATTTTGCGCGAACTGAAAAGGCGCAACGGCAGGTACGGATTGGTGACCATGTGTGTGGGCGGAGGAATGGGCGCCGCGGGAATCTTTGAAAATCTTCAAAACTGAAACCGCAAAAAGGCAAAACGATGAGTGGAGCAGCGGGCACCAGAGCGAAACAGGTCACCGGCGGAAGCTTTCTGATTGAAGATCTCGGGCCGCACGACATCTTCACGCTGGAAGATTTATCCGGCGTGCAGAAAGAGATCGAGCGTACCACCGTGGAGTTCGCCGAAAAGCGGATTCTGCCGCAGGTAGCCGCGATTGAGCAAAAGGATTTCAGTGTCACCAAGGGTCTGCTCCGCAGAGCGGGTGAGTTAGGGCTGATGGGCATCGACGTGCCAGAGGAGTATGGCGGCATCGCGATGGACAAGGTTACGTCCGCGCTGATTGCGGACAACATCGCCGTGTGCGGCAGCTTCTCGGTCGCTTTCAGCGCGCACGCAGGCATCGGTACGCTGCCGCTTGTGTGGTACGGCAATGCGGAGCAAAAGAAGAAGTATCTCGCCAAACTCGCTTCGGGCGAATGGATCGCGTCGTACGCGCTTTCGGAAGCCTCCTCCGGTTCCGATGCAATGAATATCCGGACGCAGGCAAAGCTTTCCGCCGACGGCAAGCACTACGTGCTGAATGGCGAAAAGATGTGGATTTCCAATGCCGCGATTGCCAATCTGTTTACGGTATTCGCCAAAATCGACGGCGAAAAGTTCTCCGCGTTCCTGATCGAAGCCGGAACTCCGGGCCTTACCGTTGGCCCGGAAGAACATAAGCTCGGCATTCGCGGCTCATCCACATGTCCCTTGAGCCTGACGGATTGCCTCGTTCCCGTGGGAAATCTGCTCGGGGAGGCGGGCAAAGGGCATCACATCGCATTCAACATCCTGAATGTAGGGCGATACAAGTTGGGCGCAGCCGCCATCGGCGGATCCAAAATCGCATTTCGCAATGGCGTTCGATACGCCAGGGAGCGGACTGCCTTCTCCAAACCAATCACCTCGTTCGGGCTGGTCCAGGAGAAGATTGCGAATTGCGCAGCCGGTATCTATGCGGGAGAGTCGCTCGTGTACCGCGTAGTCGGTGCAATCGATGCCTCCCTGGCGGAGTTGGATGAGAACGCGCCAGACTTCTCGCAGCAGACTCAAAAGCGAATCGAGGAATTTGTCGTCGAATGCTCCATCCTGAAGGTCTGGTGCTCGGAGATGCTCGACCGGCTGGTGGACGACACGCTACAACTCTACGGCGGCTATGGATACGTAGAGGAATTTCCGGCGGAGCGAAGCTACCGCGATTCCCGCATCAACAAAATCTTTGAAGGTACGAACGAGATCAATCGGCTCATCATTACGGGATGGCTGATGAAACGAGCCATGCAGGGCAGACTCGCCCTGGTTCCCGCGATCCAGCGTGTGATGGATGAGGTCATTGCGGGGCCGTCTCCGCGCGAAGAACGTACCGGCGCGCTCGCTGCCCAGTATTCCCTGTTGGCGGACGCCAAAAAGCTGACTCTGTTTTGTGCGGGCGCAGCTTCGCAAAAGTACGGGGCTGCGCTGGCCGAGGAGCAGGAAGTAATGGGCGCGCTCGCCGACATGATCATGGAGGTGCTGGTGCTGGAGTCCTGCATTTTACGAGCGGAGAAGATGCAGGGTCGCAGCCCGCTGGCGGTGACGATGACCAGGTATTATGCGGCGCGGGCTTTCAGTATTGTGAAAATGTCCGCCGAGCGTGTCATCGGCGCGGTGGCGGAAGGCGACATACTCCGCACGCAAATGACGATTTTCCGGCGTCTCTCGAAGCATGACCCGGAAAATACTGTGGCGCTGGGCCGGGAGATTGCTGCCGCCATGACGGAAGCGGGACGCTACACGCTCTAGACTAATGCGCGTCCCGAAATCGTGTGCGATTTACCGCGCCGCCAGTATCAGCTTGGAGATGGTTGCCAGCTGCATGTTCGATGTTCCCTCATAAATCTTGCCGATCTTCGCGTCGCGATAGAGCTTTTCGACCGGATAATCTTTCACAAAGCCGTAGCCACCGAAAATCTCCACCGCCTGGCTGGCTATCTTTTCCGCCATCTGGGACACGAAGTGTTTCGCCATTGCCGCCTCTTTCACAAATGGCAGGCCTGCGTCTTTCATTCTGGCGGCGTTGTAGACCATCAGACGCGCCGCTTCAATCTCGATGGCCATTTCCGACAGCGTGAACTGTACCGCCTGAAAGCTTGCGATAGGCTTGCCGAATTGCTCTCGTTCCTGACTGTAGCGAGCGGCATAGTTCCACGCTCCCTGCGCCAGGCCCAGCATTTGCGCGGCAATACCGATGCGGCCTTCATTCAGCGTCTCAATGGCGATTTTGTATCCCTTGCCGACTTCTCCCAGCACGTTGGCCGCAGGCACACGGCAGTCGTCCAGCAGCAGTTCGCATGTGGAGGAGGCGCGAATACCAAGCTTGTCCTCTTTTTTGCCGACCTGAAATCCGGGTGTGCCGCGCTCGATCATGAATGCGGTGATTCCCTTGTAGCCGGCGGCAGGATTCGCATTCGCGAAAACAATGAACAGATTCGCCTCCGCCGCATTCGATATCCAGAGCTTACGTCCGTTCAGAATGAAGTCTTCGCCATCGCGCCGGGCCTGGGTCTTCAGGCTGAATGCGTCCGAGCCGGAGCTTGCCTCGCTCAGCGCATAGGAGCAAATTGTGTCGGTGTTCATGCGCGGAAGGTATTTCTTCTTCTGCTCCTCGTTTCCCCAGCGCAGCAGCGCGTTCACAGTCAACGTGTTTTGAACATCCACCAGGACCCCGACCGCGGGGTCCACAGCGGAAATTTCTTCTACGGCAAGGATTGCTCCCATAAAGGAGCCGCCAAACCCTCCATACTGTTCCGGCACCTCAATACCCAGAATGCCCAACTCGAAAAGCTGCGGCAGCAGAGCGGGATCGATCTTTTGCGCTTCGTCCATCTCCCGTACCAATGGCGCAATCTTGTTCTGCGCAAACCTGCGGACGGAATCTCGCAGGATCGTTTCGTCCTTTGTGAGAGAAGTCAGCGGCATCGGCACTTCCTGAGCTGTAGCAAGAGCATTCACGGGCAAACCTCATTCGGCTTTCAAGCACGGTTGCCTGCTTAACCTACCCAAAGGTAAATTAAGCAGTTGACTACGATTATGGGCCAAGCATGTGCGGGTCACGATTTCCACCTGCGGCCCTGGGGTGACCAGTGCACGTTGCAGTGTAAAGTGGCATGTTGTCTCTCGTCGAGAGAAGAGCGGCGTTCCGGCAGAAAAATGGAGAGTTGTGAATGCGGATATTGACAATCGTTCGACAGGTATTGGATGCCGAGGAAAGTGTAAGGATCCGCGACGGCAAAGTTGATTTGACGAGCAGCAAGCTGGTTGTCGATACGATGGACGAATATGGAGTGGAGCAGGCGTTGCGAATCCGAGATAGCGGAGCCGCTGTTGAGGTGATTGCTCTGGCTGTGGGTCCGGAGCGCAACCAGGACGCGCTGAGGACCGTACTCGCCATGGGTGCGGATCGCGCCATTCATGTAAATACGGAGCTGGCGCTGGATCCCATCGCTTTGAGCACAGTTGTCGCGCAGGTCGCGCAGCGGGAGAAAGCCGAGCTGATTTTTTGCGGTGGGCAGCAGGCGGACTGGGACAGTCATGCACTCGGCGCGGCGACCGCGGAACGGCTGAACTGGCCGCAGGTGACCTGGACAAATGCGCTGGAGTTCCACGGCCACTCCTTAAGCGGAAAGCACGACACCGATGCTGGCGTGGAGATGTTTTCGGTGGCACTGCCGGCGGTGATCACCACGCAACAGGGGCTGAATGAGCCCCGTTATCCTACAGTGCCAAACATTATGCGCGCAAAAAAGAAGGAACTTCGTGTCGAGCCGCTGGAGCAGTTTGGCGCGATGCCGAAGCTCAGAATCACAGGTGCTGAGGTTCAGGCGAAGGCGCGGCTGCATAAAATTTTGGACGGCAAGGATGCAGTGGCCGCAGCCGGCGAGCTGGTGCGGCTGCTCAGGAATGAAGCAAGGGTGATTGGATGATCCTCCTGGTTGTAGAGTACGCAAACGGCAAGGTGAGCAAGAGCACGTATGAGATGGTGACCTGTGCCCGGCAGCTTGGTAGGGAAGGGCCCGTAGCTGCCCTTGTGCTCGGCTCCGGCGTAGCGCCTGTCGCGAATGAGATCGGGCTCGTGGTGGATCAGGTTCTTGTGGCGGACAATCCCGCGCTGGAGCAGTATGACCCGGAGCTGTGGGCGGCTGCTGTAGCGCAGATCGCGACCGAAGGCGAAGCCGATGCGGTGCTGATCTCTGGCAGCCGGGCCGGACGCGAATACAGCCCGCGCGTGGCCGTAAAACTGGATGCTGCTCTGCTGGAAGACGTGATTCGCATCAGCGATACGAACGGCACGGTTTCGGCGGAACGCTACACCTTCCTGGCGCGAGTTACAGAGAAGGTTGAAACGACTGCGCCGGTGATTGTTGCAACCGTCAAGCAAGGAAGTTATGCTGCAGCCCTCCCTGGAGCCAGCGCAGCCGAGCAGTTCGACGTCGATCTGTCGCTGCCTCCGCAGCGCGTTCAGGTCACGGGCAAATCCGCCGAGAAGACTCCGCGGGTTTCCCTGGCAGAGGCGGATGTGATTGTCGCTGGCGGCCGCGGCGTAGGAACTGCCGAGGGATTTACCAGGCTGGTGGAAGCGCTGGCTGACGAGCTTGGCGCTGCGGTTGGCGCGACCCGGGCAATTGTGGATGCCGGTTGGAGGCCGTACTCCGAACAGGTTGGCCAGACAGGCAAGACGGTGCAGCCGAAGGTCTACATTGCGGTTGGTATTTCTGGAGCGGTGCAGCATCTTTCGGGTATGAACAAGAGCAAGACCATTGTTGCAATTAACAAGGATCCCGATGCGCCGATCTTCAAAGTGGCGGACTATGGCGTAATTGGCGACGTCGCGCAAGTTGTGCCCGCCATGATTGCCAGCTTGCGCAAATAGAATACGTTCCATCCGCGACGGAGCGCTCCATGCTGCCGCTTTCCCAGAAGTATGCGTTTCTCTTGTTCGCTGTGCTCGCTTTGGCCTGGGGAGCCTGGGGATTTTATCGGCTTTACCGGCGCATTCTGCGCGGCCACCCTGACCCGGACCGACGCACGGACAGTCTGCCGCGCCGCATCATTTATGCGCTGAGCACGACTCTGTCGCAAGCCCGCACCTTCCGCAAGCGGACGATCATCAGCACATTTCATGCGTTCATCTTCTACGGATTTGTGTTCTACATTCTCGTCAATTTTGTCGACGCGCTGGAAGGCTATTCCCGGTTTTCTGTTTCCTCCGCGACCGTTCCCGGCGCAATCTACAACCTGTTTGCCGACACACTCAGCTTTCTCGTGATGTTAGGTGTAATCGCGCTGGTGGTTCGCCGGTTCCTTCTTCCCGCGCGGCGGGATTTTTCTTTCAACCCGAACACGCTGCTGCACCCGAAGGTACAACACGGTTACATCACGCTGGATTCCCTGATTGTTTCGGCATTCATTTTGTTCCACGTCGGCAGCCGCGCCGTCGGGGCGGGCGCACGCATTGCGGGCACCGGCCCAGATCGGTTTCAGCCTTTTGCCACGATGATCTCGCACCTGTTCGCTCCGCAGAATGCATACGCCTGGCGCGTCTTAGGGTACTGGGGCGCACTGGGCAGCGTGCTGCTTTTTCTCGCTTATTTTCCATATACCAAGCACGTCCATATCTTCATGGCCCCCATCAAGTATTTCTTCTCACGGCGCGAATTCTCCGGCGTGCTGCCGCTGATGGAAATCGATCTGGGTGCGGAAGACCAGCAGATCGGCGCGAAACGCCTGGAAGACCTGACGTGGCCACGCCTGCTCGATAGCTACGCGTGTATCCAGTGCAATCGCTGCCAGGA